>CAJGDF010000017.1 GCA_904502105.1 uncultured Clostridia bacterium | reverse complement strand
ATAATTGCACCAACGTAATTGGATTCAAAATACTGTGAAACAAAAATAGAGGTAGGACCGTCAGCTGCACCGATGATAGCAATAGATGCAGCATCTTTCATTTCAAAACCGAGGAAAGATGCAAGGCTGAGTGTGAAGAAAATACCGAACTGTGCAGCCGCACCGAAAAGCATCATTTTAGGGTTAGCAAGAAGCGGACCAAAGTCGATCATTGCACCGATACCGATAAACAAAAGAAGAGGGAACAGTTCGTTTGCAATACCTGCATTGAAAAGTACGTCGATAGGACCTACTTCAACTGTGCCTTCTGCAGTAACCTGAGTTATTGCACCGGAAAAAGGGAGGTTAACAAGAATAGCACCGAAACCCATCGGGAGAAGAAGAGTCGGTTCCATGTCTTTTTTGATTGCGAGATAAATTAATACACCGCCAATGATCCACATTATGATCATCGGCCAGTCTGTTGCCCAGTTTACAGACAACAAATTGGAAAAAAGTTTGTCCAAAATTTTCACTCCTGATTTATTTAGTCTAGTGTAGATTTTAACATAAAATATATAAAATGTCAACTCTATGATTTGACAAAATGCGGAATTATTAAACAATAATTTTATATAAATACAGAGGGAGCAATCATTGAAAACGAAAGCTCCCTGAGATTAATATTGGATTACTATAAAGTCCATACTGCCTATTGTTTTATGCCCGGAAATGATATTTCCCGTAAAAAAATCTTTACCTTCTTCAATATAATCAGGCAGTTGTTTATTTTCGCTTGAAATATTGATAATAAACAGACATTTTTCATCTTTATTTGATCTGTAAAAACCAAAGAGATCTTTTTCAACAATAACAGGTATGAAATCACCGTTTTTTAAGCATTGTAATTTAAGTCTTGCATTGTTTATCTTTTTAAAGAATGACAATACCTCTCTGTTTTCTTTATCCCATGGGAAACATTGCCTGTTCAGCGGATCTTTTCCGCCCTCCATTCCAACTTCGTCACCGTAATATATTGTTGGAAGACCGGGAAGAAAGGCAAGGAGAGCATAGGCTAAACAAACTTTCTGTTCGGAACCCAAGATATTTATTATGCGTTCCGTATCATGTGTCCCGAGAAAATTCATTAAAGAATGTAAAACAGGAGCGGGGTAATCTTCGCAAATTTCAAGAACAGTATTTTTGATCTTTTCAGCATCACCGTCTTGAATAAATGTTATAACAGCATTTCTGAAAACATAATTCATAACGCTGTCAAGCTGATGTCCGTGAAGATATCTTCTTCTTTGGTCATAACTGATTTTATCTGCCGCATTTTCCCAAACTTCACCGATTATCAATGCTTCTTTATTTTCTTCTTTAACAGCTTCTCTGAATTTTACAAGAAATTCATCCGGCAGTTCGTCAGCAACGTCCAATCTCCAACCTGAAGCACCTGCACGAAGCCATTTTCTGGCGATTCCGTCATTTCCTGTTATATAAGAAAGATATGACGGTTCTTCTTCCTTTGTTTCAGGCAAGATTTTAACACCCCACCAACAGTCATATTCGTCGGGCCAATTTGCAAATTTGAACCAACTGCTGTACTCCGAATTTTGTGATTGATATGCACCTACGGTTTCGTAATTTCCGTATTTGTTGAAATATTTGCTGTCTGCACCTGTATGGCTGAATACACCGTCAAGAATTATCTTGATCCCATATTTTTCAGCCTCGGAGCAAAGATCTCTAAAATCATCTTCATCACCGAGCAGGGTATCTATTTTTTCGTAGTTACCTGTGTCATAACGATGATTTGATGCTGCCTCAAAAATCGGATTAAGGTATATTATACCTATACCGAGTTCTTTCAGATAAGCAAGTTTTGATTTTATCCCCTTTAAATTACCTCCAAAAAAGTCAGAGGTGTCAAGGGTACCGTCTGCTTCTCTTATGTGATTAGGCAATTCTCCCCAAGACTTTATATTTTTGTGATTTTCTGTGTTTAGCTTCCCAACAGAACAAAATCTGTCTGGGAAAATTTGATAAATATTTTGTCCGATAAAAGCTTTTGAAGCGTCAAAATTATTTTCGTAAACAGTAAGTTTCCACCATTGGGCAATTGCGGAGATTTCTGCATTACCGTTGTAATTTTTTCCGATATATAAAGTTTCTTTATTTATATTTTCTATTTCAAATCTGTAAAAATACAAACCCTCGTTTTCAATTTTTGCTGTTACAGTATATTCTTCATATATACCTTGAGATCCCGAAAAGGAGAGAGGGAGTCTAAACTCCCGCTCCCCCTCGAAAACGATTGAAACTTTCATTGCGCCAATTCGTCGTGAAACAAGTATACGGAATGTTATATCCGATTTTTTTTCGATCGCACCAAAAGGCTTTTTGAAATAATTGTCTCTTGAATTAAATCGTATCATAATTTACAGGTTTAACATTCCATATTTTTTCCGCATAGTCAACAATGCTTCTGTCTGAAGAGAATTTTCCGGCATTTGCTATGTTGAAGAGGGATTTTCTGTTCCAACCCTGAATATCTGAATATTCAAGATTTACTTTTTCATGGATCTTTCTGTAAGAGTCAAAATCAGCAACAACCATATAAGGATCTGCAAAGCCCATATCCATCGTAAGATAATTTGCAATATCGGAAAAATTGATTCCGCTTATTCCGTTATTAAGCATTGAAATAATCTCGGAAAGAATAGGATCTTTAATTACATATGAAGCAGGGTAATATCCTTTCTTGTAAAGCTCAGCTACTTCTTCTGTTTTAAGACCGAAAATAAAGATATTGTCACTGCCTACTTTTTCGAAAATTTCAACGTTTGCTCCGTCGAGTGTACCGAGTGTAAGAGCACCGTTTATCATCATCTTCATATTACCGGTACCGCTTGCTTCTGTTCCTGCCTGTGATATCTGTTCACTGATTTCCGCTGCGGGCATGAGATATTCAGCCCATGTTACGCTGTAATTTTCAAGGAATTTAACTTTAATAAGTTTAGAAACCTTCTTGTCCTTCTTTATCATTTCACTGATGCAGTTGATAAGAAGGATGATTCTCTTTGCCATATAGTATGACGAAGCTGCTTTTGCCGCAAAAATAAATGTCGTGGGCTGTACTTTAAATGAAGGATCATTTTTGATACGTACATACAAATAAAGAATATGCAATGCGTTGAGAAGCTGACGTTTATATTCGTGGAGTCTCTTTGCCTGAACATCAAAAAGTGAAGTCGGGTCTATTGTCTTGTCTTCAAGTCTGTCGATGAATCTCTTCTTGTTTTCGAGCTTGATATTTGCAAGTGCGTTGAGAACAGAAGCATCGTCTTTGTACTTTAGGAAGTCTTCAAGCAATTCCGAATGCTTTATAAATCCGTCTCCGATGCACTCCTTTAATAGATTGGTTAGACCGGGGTTTGCCTGGCAAAGCCATCTTCTGAAATCGATACCGTTTGTAACGTTTTCAAATTTCTCGGGCATGAGATCATAATAATCTTTAAAGACTGTTTCTTTAAGAATTTCAGAGTGAAGCTTTGAAACACCGTTTACTTTTTTTGCGGCAATTACAGAGAGATTTGCCATTCTTACGGTATCATAAGCAAGAACAGATACTCTTGAAACTTTATTCCAGTTTCCGTCTGTCTTTTCAAATGTTTCCTGGCAGAATCGTTTGTTGATTTCTTTCAGAATAGAATGAAGTCTCGGCAGGATCGATGCAAATATCTGTTCGTTCCATTTTTCGAGAGCCTCTGCCATTACAGTGTGATTTGTATATGCAACAACATTTGTTGTAATATCCCATGCTTTATCCCATTCATAATGGTAGTCGTCTATAAGTATACGCATAAGTTCGGGGATAATAAGGGAAGGGTGTGTATCGTTAATATGGAATACTGCTTTTTCCGGAAGGTTATCAAGCGTTCCGTAACGCTTCATATGACGTTTGATAACGGAATAAAGCGAAGCTGATACAAGGAAGTATTGCTGTTTTAATCTCAATGATTTACCTTCAATATGGTCATCAGGCGGGTAAAGGATCTTTGATATCATTTCAGCTTTTGTTGCTTCTTCGCTCGCCTGAATATAGTCGCCCTGTGAGAACAGATGCATATCTATATTCAGCGAGCCTTTTGCTCTCCAAAGTCTGAGTTTGGAGACGCCTTGAGTGTCGTGACCGGGGATCATCAAATCGTAAGGAATTGCGTGAACAACGGTTTCACCGATGTGATGAATAACGAGTCTGTCGTTTTCCCAAACTTCTTCAATTCTGCCACCGAAACGTACGTCTACCGTTTCATCGAGTCTCGGTACAAGCCAGCATTCACCGTTCGGAAGCCAAACATCCGGAAGCTCCATCTGCCAACCGTCTACGAGTTTTTGTTTAAACATACCGTAGTCGTAACAGATACTGAATCCTGTTGCAAGATAGTTTTGAGATGCAAGGGACGCCATGAAGCATGCCGCAAGTCTTCCTAGACCTCCGTTTCCAAGACCCGGATCGGGTTCAAATTCATAAAGGTCATCGAGAGTTATCTGGTATTTGGAAAGTGCCTGCTTAAAGTTATCTTCAAGCAAACCACAGCAAACAGCGTTTTTCAGAGCCCTTCCAAGCAAGAATTCTATACAGAAATAGTATACTTCTTTTTCTCCGTTTTTTCTTGCTTTGCTTTTAAATTCTTTACGTCTTGCTGTGTACATATCTCGCATAGCAAAGACTACTGCTTTGTATATCTGTTCAGCAGTTGCCTCTGTCCAGTCTATACCAAGTTTTGAGAGGTTCTCTTCAATAATTCTGTTAATTTCCGCAGCCGAATATTGCGGATTCTTCATAATGTCGTCCATGGGTGTTTTCCTTAATTTAGTAGTTTATTTGTTTTTGTTTAGTTTTTGTAAAGTTCAAAGTATTTCTTTGCTGATGCTTTCCATGTGAAATCAGCTGTCATTGCGTTGGAGATGAGTGTTTTCCATGTGTCTTCATCGTTAAATGCATTTATTGCTCTGATAATAGTATCAAGCATAAGATGTGCATTGTAATCGTAGAATACAAAACCGTTTTCTCCGTCGTTGATACTGTCTTTAAGTCCGCCTGTTGCTCTAACGATGGGCAATGTACCGTATCTGCATGCAACCATCTGTACAAGTCCGCAGGGTTCGGATTTTGAGGGCATCAAAATCATATCAGCACCTGCATAAATACGTGAAGCAAGAGCTGTATCATACATGATCTTAACAGAAAGCTTGTCGGGGAATTGTACGGCAAGTGAACTGAAAAAGTCTTCATAATGTCTGTCGCCTTTACCGAGAACAACGACCTGAACTTTTTCTTCAAGCAGTTTTTTGAGGATACATGCAACGAGATCTATACCCTTGTGTTCAACAAGTCGTGTGATTATGCCTATTACCGGAACAGAAGGATCAACGGGAAGACCGAATTCTGTTTGGATAGCTTCTTTGTTGACTTTTTTGCCTTCGGGATTTTTTGCGGTATAGTGTTTAACAATATTTTTATCGGTTCTCGGATTGTATCTGTCGATATCGATACCGTTAAGAATACCGCTTATTTTAAAGCTTCTGGCATTTATGATATTTTCAAGACCGTGAGCGTAGTAGGGGGTCTTGATCTCTTCTGCGTACGTCTGGCTTACAGTATTAACGGCATCTGCAAGTTCGATAGCGCCCTTCATAAGATTGATCGCACCGTCGTATTCAACCGCATTGATATCATTGTAGTCAATATCGAGAATATCATTGAGGATATCTTTGCTGAATACACCCTGATACTGAATATTGTGAATTGTAAATATTGTTTTTACTTTTTCATATTCAGGCATCTTTTTATATTTGAGGGATGCATATATGGGAACAAGTGCTGTGTGCCAGTCATGTGCATGAATAACATCGGGAACGAAATCAATGTGCGGAAGAATTTCGAAAACCGATTTGCAGAAGAATGCAAATCTTTCAGCATCGTCGAAGTGGCCGTATATACCTTTTCTCTTGAAATAAAACTCATTATCTATAAGATAATATTTTATTCCGTCAATTTCTGTGAAATATATACCGCAATACTGATTTCGCCATGAAAGTTGTACACCTATGCTTTTAACAAAACTTAATTGATCTCTTATTTCCTGTGAAATATCGGAATAAAGCGGAAGTACCACTCTTATATCATTTTTTGTGCTAAGCTTTTTAAGTGCTTTCGGGAGTGCACCGATTACATCTCCCAATCCTCCTGTAACAACAAACGGAAAACATTCCGATGCAGCAAAAAGTATATTCATTTTTAAATTTCTCCTTGTTTTTAAACAATACTTTCTTTTGCGAGAACAAACGGATATGTTTCATGTCCGGAAAGGACTCTTCCGTCTTTTATTACGCAGTTTTTATCAATAATAGCATTATTAATAACCGCATTTTCGCCAATAACTGCGCCGTGCATTATAATACTGTTCTTAATATTCGCACCTTTGCCTATCTGTACGCCTCTTGAAACTACGCAGTTTTCAAGATTACCGAGTATGACACATCCGTTTGCGATAAGGGAGTTTTTGACTGTTACATCAGATGCGTAACGTGTGGGAGCTTCGTCTCTGACTTTTGTATATATCGGACTGTTCTTTTTGAAAAGCTCTTTTCTGACCTCTGATTTAAGAAGATCCATGTTTGCTTCGAAAAGAGATCTGTTAGAGTCAATTTTTATAGCATAGCCATTGAAGTTGTAACCGTAAATTTTGAGTGATGAGGCTCTTTTTGCTATAATGTCTTTTTCAAAACTGAGCTGACCTACAGCAATAGCTTCTCTTACAAGAGTTATAAGGAGTGTTCTCTTAACTATCCACATGCCGAGTGAAATGTTTTCTTCTCCGTCAGGAGCAATTCCTACAAATGCACTTGTTACACGGCCGTTTTCATCAATATTATATATTGTACTGTTAAGACTCTTGTCAGCAACACTTTTACGCTGATACACAACGGTTATATCAGCATCTTTGCTTACATGATATTTGAATACGTCGGTATAGTCGATATTGCAGATTGTGTCGCTGTCTGCAAGAACAACATAGTCATCATTTAATTTTTCAAGAGTTGAAAGAACGCCCTTAAGAGCATCTAAACGACCGGTGTAAAGACCTGCACCGCTTGAATGGCTATACGGAGGGAATACGGTAAGTCCACCAAATTTTCTTGAGAGATCCCATTCTTTACCGGATCCGAGGTGGCTCAAAAGTGATTGATAATTGTTTCGTGCAACAACACCTACATGGGTAATGCCTGAGTTTACCATATTTGAAAGGACAAAGTCTATGAGTCTGTAACGTCCTCCGAATGGAACAGAACCAAGAGTTCTTTTCTTTGTGATTTCGGGAAGGTTATGATCATGAATTTCGGAAAAAATTATACCAACAGCTGTCATATCTTTCAGATCCTTTCTTTATATAATGGGTTCGTCGGAACGGTCTATCATTTCACCGGGAGCTACAACTTCATTATCGTTTATAACTGCACCGCCGCCTATAACTGCAATCTTTCTGCCTTCTTCGGTAGATTCTCCGCCAATAACGGCATTTTCACCGATAACAGTGTGGTCGCCTACGATTGCATTTATTATTCGTGCACCTTTCTTGATAACAGCATCCTGCATAATGATAGAGTCTTTGATGTAAACGTCTTTGTCAACGTAAACCTTATAGAAAATAACAGAGTGATCTATTTCCCCGTATATCTCACTGCCCTCGGATACGATAGAGTTTTTAATTGATGCTCCGTCACCGATGTACTGCGGAGGACATACAGGATTTCTTGCATATATCTTCCAGTTGGGATCGTTTATTATGCCGTTTGTTTCTTCGTTAAGAAGGTCCATATTGGCTTCCCAAAGGCTGTCAATTGTTCCAACATCTTTCCAATATCCTGAGAACGGATAAGCATACATCTTTTCTCCGTCTGCCAACATTTTCGGAATGATGTTTTTACCGAAGTCGTTAGATGAATTGGGATCTGCTTCGTCTTCCAAAAGATATTTTTTGAGTTTTTCCCACGAGAATACATATATACCCATAGATGCCTCATCATTTTTAGGTACCTTGGGTTTTTCTTCGAAGCTTACGATCTTTCCTTCTTCATTTGTATTCATTATACCGAATCTTGAAGCTTCTTCAATAGGAACCTTTATAACCGCAATAGTTGCATCTGCACCCTTTTCTTCGTGGTATGCAATCATTTTGGAATAGTCCATTGAATAGATATGGTCACCGGAAAGAATAAGAACATAATCCGGATCATATTGTTCAATAAACCTTATGTTCTGATATATAGCGTTAGCCGTTCCTTTATACCAGTCTGTTCCGTTGCTCTGCTGGTAAGGGGGGAGAATATAAACACCGCCGTAAAGCCTGTCAAGGTCCCACGGTAATCCGTTTCTTATGTAACGGTTGAGAACTAACGGCTGATACTGTGTTGGTACACCGACAACGTTAATATCCGAATTAATACAGTTAGATAACGTAAAGTCAATTATCCTGTATTTTGCACCGAACGGTACTGCCGGTTTTGCAATGTTTTTTGTCAGAACATGCAAGCGGCTACCCTGTCCGCCTGCGAGGAGCATTGCTATACACCTGTTTTTTCTGATCATGGAAATGCACTCCTTACTAAAAATATTATTCAAGCCCTGATAATGGGAATTACTAACATTTAATTTTTATGCAGATAATTGATAGTGGGGGAACGGTTAAAGATATCTGTTGATTGAAACCGTGCATTGGGAACGGATATGTTTCCATTACACCGTTTGATATTCCTGTTCCACCGAAATATATTGCATCGGATGTGAATATTTCTTCGTATTCACATTCATAAGGGACGCCTATCTTGTAATCATATCTTGTAACGGGAGCAAAATTTGCAATGAATATAAGCTTTTCATCGTTTCCGTTTCTTTGAAAAACGATAATGTTTTGATCTGTATCGTTGTTTGCTATCCATCCGAACCCATCATTCGTGGAATCTTTTTCCCATAATGCAGGATGTTCGAGATAGAAAAGATTTAATTCTTTTACATAATCTCTGAGTGTTCGGTGTTCTTCTTCATTTAAGCATGACCATTCGAGTTCTTTGTCATGATCCCATTCGTTGGTCTGCCCAAACTCATTGCCCATAAAAAGTAATTTCTTTCCCGGATGTGCGATCATATAACCCAAAAAGGTTCTGATGTTTGCAATTTTATTTGTTTGATCACCGGGCATTTTATCTATAAAGCTTTGCCTTCCTATTGAGCATTCATCGTGAGAGATCGGTAATATGTAATTTTCCGAAAAAGCATACGAGAAGGGGAAAACAATATTTCGATGGCAGTCTTTTCGTCTTATAGGATCTGTCTTTGCATAGTTTATCGTATCGTTCGACCAACCTAAGTTCCACTTAAATGTAAATCCGAGGCCACCGATTTCCGTGGGTCTGGTGACCATTTGCCATGTACTGCTGTCTTCTGCCGCAGTTATAACATCCGGATGCTCATTTTTTATGCTGTCGTTCAATTTTCGTAAAAAGTCAATAGCTTCAAGGTTTTCGCGGCCGCCGTATGCATTTTCTTTCCATTCTCCGTTATTTTTTGCGTAATCGAGATAAATCATAGGGGAAACAGCGTCAACTCTGAGTCCGTCAAAATGGAATTTTTCTATCCAATAAAATGCATTCGATATAAGAAAACTTTGTACTTCGGGTTTGCCTAAATCAAACATACATGTTCCCCATGCAGATTGTTCTCTTTTAAAATCATCGGAATATTCATAACAGAAGTTTCCGTCAAATTTGTACAATCCATGCTTGTCTTTCGGAAAACATGCTGGCATCCAATCAAGTAAAACACCTATACCGTGTGTGTGGCAGTAGTCAACAAAATACATCAGATCATCGGGATTGCCGTATCTTGATGTCGGGGAAAAGTATCCGCAGCTCTGATAACCCCAGGAACCGTAAAACGGATGCTCGGCTATCGGTAATATTTCGATATGAGTATATCCCATATCTTTAACATAAGCAACAATCTCTTCAGCGGCTTTGCGGTAATTATAAAATTCACCGTTTTCTCTTTTCCAAGATCCGAGATGAACCTCGTAAATGTTCAAGGGTTCTTTTATGATATTGCGTTCGCTTCTGAATTTCAACCAGTTTTCATCGTTCCAACAAAATCTGTCAATATCAAAATATTGTGAATAGTATTGTTCGTTGTTTGTTTCGGAATAAAATGCAAACGGATCTGATTTTTCATATATTCCGTTGTCTGATACTATTATGAATCTATAGGAGCTGATTTCGATATCTGAATTAAATGTTATTTCAAAATCGCCGAAATCGTTGATCTTTTGCATTTGCGAACAAGGATCGAATTTCTTCCAATCATTGAAATCGCCTTCAACATAGATCTCAAATGCGTGTGGTGCCCAAACTCTGATGATGTATCCATCTTTAATTTTATGCGCACCGTAGAAATTATATGCACGAAAATCTGTACCTTGATGAAATTGGACGGGCGATTTGTTGTTATGCATTTGGAGTTATCTCCTTAATGATACTTTAAATTGTATGCCTGGAAGTCTTTACCTATATATTATATCATATCTTTTAACAATTTGCAATCTTTTTTAGAGAAAAAAAATTGTAAATTAATAAAAAAGTCACGTAAAACTGTTGAAATTATTGTTAGAATATGCTAAAATATATAAGGGAAAGAATATAAATTGAATCATGGAGGATGAAATGGATTTTTTAGTTCTGATTTTGTTCATTACGGTTTTTATAATTGTTCTTCTGTTTCTTGGCGAGAAAATTCTCATTTCTTCTATCCTGCGTCCTAAAAAAACAGAAAACCAGCTGTTTCCTTCTGTTAAAGAAAAATTTCCGGGAGAAGAACGGTTTACAGTTAATTCCGCTTCGGATATACCCATATCTTTTCGATATATTCCTTTGAATGATGAAGGTAACAAACCTCAGAAAATTGTAATCCTTTTTCACGAATACAATTCTTCTTCCGAATCCATGGATAATTACATTCCAATGTTCAGAGAACGCGGTTTTTCTGTCATAGTTCCCGATGCCCGTTTCTGCGGCAAAAGCGGAGGGGAATACCTAGGTCTTTCTTATCTCGATGCTGAAGACTCATCGGCAATTTTTAAGTGGATAAACGATTGCTTTGGATACGGAATACCTATAGGTCTCTTCGGAGAGTCATTTGGTGCCGCACAGGCAATAATTTTGGCTTGTTCAGGTAGATATGACAATATTTCTTTTGTAGTTTCCGACAGTTCTTATTCTGATCTTTATTCTTTGATAAAAGAACGCGTCAGAGCTGATTACAGAATTAAGCCGTTTCCATTGCTTTTTGTCGCACGTTTAATTATAAAGAAAAAATATGGGATCGATATGAAGAAGGTCAGTCCCAAAAAATTATTGAAAACTTGTGGGGCTATTCCAATGTTTTTCATACATGGGGACAGTGATACATTTGTTTTACCCCAAATGTCCATAGACCTTTATAATGCAAAAGAAACAGGGTATAAGAAATTTTATCTTGCAGAGAATGCCTCTCACTGTGAAGCGTTTAATTCAGATCCTCAGACTTACAGAAATAAACTATTCGAATTTTTCGATAAAATAAAAATATGAAAGAGACTGTTTTATGATATTTGATCTTATTGCAACCACCGCATTCGGTATAGAATCTATAACTGCCAGAGAACTTGAAAATCTTGGATTTACAAATCTTAAGGTTGAAAACGGCAGAATTACATTTAAAGGTGACGAGAAAGATATTGCTCGCTGCAATATTCATCTCAGAACTGCAGACCGCATCCTTATCAAAATGGCTGAATTCAAAGCCGTAACTTTTGAAGAACTTTTTCAAGGTGTAAAAGCTATACCATGGGGCGATTTCCTTCCGATCGATGCGGAAATGCACGTAATAGGCAGATCTGTTCGTTCAGGCCTTTTCAGCGTTCCCGATTGTCAGGCAATTACCAAAAAGGCGATTGTTGAAAAAATGAAGGAAAAATATAATATTTCTATTTTTGAGGAAACCGGTCCGAAATATAAGATCGAAGTTGCCCTCCTTAAAGATATCGTTACGATTACAGTGGATACAACCGGTCCCGGCCTTAACAAAAGAGGATATCGCCGAATTGTCGGTGAAGCACCGTTGAAAGAAACTATGGCATGCGCTTTGTTGTTACTTACATATTGGAAAAAAGGTCGTTTTCTGATCGACCCGCTTTGCGGTTCGGGTACGATTCCTATAGAAGCTGCCATGATCGCAAAAAATATGGCTCCCGGTGTTAACAGATCATTTGTTTGCGAAACATGGCGTGATTTTGATAAGCAGATCTGGGATGATGTTCGAGGCGAGGCTCGTGCTGCAGAAATCAAAGATGTTCCGAGAACAATTTTCGGTAGTGATCTTGATCCCAAGGCTGTTGAACTTGCTATTCATCATGCTAAAGAAGCAGGGGTCGGAAACATAGCAGGTTTCAAACAAATGAATGTCCTCGATTTCTACTCTAAGGAAAAATACGGTTTCATAGTTACAAATCCTCCTTACGGTGAACGTATCGGTGAAATGCGTGCGGTAGAACGTCTTTACGGTGATCTTGGAAAAGTCTACAGAAGACTTGATTCCTGGTCTTTTTATCTCATAACCTCTCATCCGTCTTTTGAAAAGCTCTTTGGAAAAACAGCGGATAAACGCCGTAAGTTGTATAATGGACAACTTCTCTGTCAATATTATCAATTCCTTGGTCCCAAACCGCCCAAAGAAGACCGTCAGATTATTCTTCCCAACGAAAAATAATCCGAACTTTTTGTAAACTCGATTTTTTTGTGTATTATGACTATAAAAAAGCACTTGCATTTCTTTGTGAAACTTGGTATAATATTATGTAAGTTGACATTAGATTCCTACATCTGCGGAGGTCTTTTAAAATGAATAGAATCAAAACAGACTGTCTGGTTGTAGGTGCAGGTGCTGCCGGTATGATGGCCGCAGGTTCAATTGCTGAGGCATCAGATAGACTAAATGTTGTATTATTGGAAAAAAATCCTCATCCCGGTAAGAAGCTTCTTATTACAGGCAAGGGAAGATGCAATGTCACCAATAACTGCGATCTTGATACCCTTATGAAAAATGTTGTAACAAACGGCAGATTTCTATATTCTGCATTTGCTACATTTATGCCATCAGATACCATGTTTTTCTTTGAATCTAACGGCGTAGCCCTCAAAACAGAGAGGGGAAACAGGGTTTTCCCTGTAAGCGACCGTTCAAACGATATCGTTTCAGCTTTGAAAAGATATTGCGACAATAAGAGAATCAAACATATTCAAGGCGAACTGAAAGAAATTATACTTGATAACGGTGCTGTTTCATACGGATTGCTTGATGACGGAACTGAAATTGAGTGTTCATCTGTTATAATTGCAACAGGTGGCAAATCTTATCCTCAAACAGGTTCAACCGGTGACGGGTATATAATTGCTTCAAAGCTTGGACATACTGTTATACCCGCAAAACCGTCGCTCGTTCCGATCGAAGCGGAAGAATCCGAGGTTTGTTCTCTGCTAGAAGGTCTTTCTCTTAAGAATACAGAGCTTACGGTTAAACGAAATGGTAAAAAAGTTTATTCCGATTTCGGAGAACTTGTTTTTACATATTCGGGACTTTCGGGTCCGATAGTCCTTTCGTCAAGTGCT
>CAJGDF010000016.1 GCA_904502105.1 uncultured Clostridia bacterium | reverse complement strand
TATGCAAAATCGGGGGTCGGTCACGGTATGACCTCTTTTCAATAGAATTCATTATTCATATTATTTACGGAATACCGATTTTGACACATAAAAAAGAAAGTAAAGATCTATGTTTAAAAAATCTTTTCCTACAGTAAAAACAGAACGTCTTATTCTCAGAAAAGTAAAGCCGGAGGATATTGTTTTTTACAGCGCACTGTCCAAAGCGGAAACATCTCTTTACGAATTCTGGGAACCCCACAAAACACTGGCAGACACCCAACGATTTCTTGAGGACATTTTTGCACGATACTCACTCGGCCAATATTACGACTGGACGATAGAGCGAATTGAAGACGGTGAACAGGTGGGTATGATCAATTTTCACGATGTTTTCCCGCTCCATTCGCGTGCGGATCTCGGCTTCTGGATAGTCAGAAGGTTCAGAAACAATGGTTATGCCACAGAAGCGGCAAAAGGACTTATTGAATACGGTTTTAACAGCCTTGGTTTTGAACGCATACAGAGCCATTGCGCGGTCGAAAACGCAGCATCTGTAAGAGTCCTCGAAAAAGCGGGAATGAAAAGAGAAGCACTGCTTGAAAAATACGTTCGACTTAACGTTGATAAGACAAAACTTTCGGACGTGTATCTTTACACAGTATTTCCCGATCAAATTCCGTAAACGTGCCACAACTGTGTCACTCGGGACACAAAAAAAGAAAGTATAATGATACCGTAAACTCAAACAGGAGGAAATAATTTATGGAAAACAATGAAAATATTCAGATAAACGAATCATCAAACGAAGCTGCGGTTGAAGCTTCCGAAGCAAAAGAAGAAGTAACTGTTGTTGAACAGCAGCCTGCGGCTCCCGTATACGAAGAACCCGTAAGAAGAATTTACGAAGAACCTGTACGCCGTGTATATGAAGAACAGCCCTTTTACTCAAACATCCCCGTGTATACACAGGAAGTTAAAGAAAAGAAGAAAAAAGGCGGTAAATTCTGGATCGCGGCAACTGCGATACTTACAGCAATCTGCCTTATAACAACATCTTTTGCAATCGGAACGGTTGTTGGGAAAGATAATTCAACACCTGTAAGCCAAAATAAAACAGAACGCCCGACATCGGTAAGCAACGAGCTTGTTCAGACCCCCGAATATACCCCCACTATTCAGGTAACTCCGGGCGACAAGATGGATGTTCCCGAGCTTGTTGCGGCAGTAAGCCCGAGCGTTGTTGATATCCTTGTTTCAAACGATGCAGGCGGTGCACTCGGTACAGGCGTTATTTTCACGGAAGACGGATACATCATTACCTGCGCGCACGTAATCGACGATGCAAAATCCGTTACGGTATACCTTTACAACGACGATACAGAATACAAGGCAGAGGTTATCGGTTTTGACACATATTCGGATATCGGTGTAATAAAGATCGACAAAACAGGGCTTCCCGCGGCACAGTTCGGCGAATCCCACAAGCTTGTTCCGGGTGAACAGGTCGTTGCGATCGGCACTCCGTACAGCCTTGAGCTTACTCACACGATAACAGAGGGCAGAGTTTCGGCAAGACGCGATAATTACAATATCCCCGACCTCGGTGTAACCCTCAATCTTATCCAGCATTCCGCAACGATCAACCCCGGAAACTCCGGCGGTCCTCTTTTCAATATGTACGGTCAGGTTGTCGGTATCAACTCCGTTAAGATCATGAACGGCGGCGGATATGCAACATACGAAGACATTGGCTTTGCAATTCAGACAGAAACTGCTATTCCTCTTGTTGAAAAGCTTATAACAGAGGGCAAGGTAGTACGTCCTCAGATCGGCATCAAGGGCGGCACTGAATCGACACTCGGCGGCGTGTATGTAGCAGAAATAATTCCCGGCGGTGCGGCTGAAAAGGCAGACATCAAGGTTGGCGACCTCATTACAAGAGTTAACGGCAAGAGAGTTAAAACCGTTGAAGAACTTATAACAACTCTCGGAAACTTCAACTTCGGCGATGAAGTTGAAATTACGATCCTTCGCGGCGTTGACGTTGTTACAACAAAGGTCATCCTTCAGGAACCTGTGGAAGAATAATTTCATAAAGAAATAACAAAAAGCACTTACGTGAAAAACGTAAGTGCTTTTTTGATATAAAAATACAGCTTCTGCCGTATTGGACAAAAGCTGTATTTAAGAGGTTCAATTTCAGATCAGATAGCAGCCATGATCTCGTCACGCATTCTGATAGCTTCAATGCGAGCGGCTTCTGCGAATTTTTCAGCAGGAAGACCCTGAGCTTTATAAGCGCACATGATGCCTCTTGAAGAGTTGATAACTGCGCCTATGCCGTTTTTGAATGCACCGACAACGTCTTTTGCGCCGCCGCCCTGTGCACCGTAACCGGGAACGAGGAAGAAGGTATGGGGGAGACGTTCACGAAGCTCGGTAAGCATTGCGGGATAAGTTGCACCTACAACTGCGCCGACATCGGAATAACCGTGAGAACCGATGGACTTTTCGCCCCAAGCGGAAACGAGGTCGCCCATGTGTTCGTAAACCTTTTTGCCGTTTTCAAGAACGAGGTCCTGAAGCTCGCCGCTGCCTTTGTTGGATGTCTTAACAAGGATATAAATAGCCTTGCCGTCAACGAGGAAGGGTTCAACACCGTCGAAGCCGAGGTATGCATTTACTGTGAGAGCATCGGAATCGATAATACCGAAAAAGCCCTTGGAATAAGCGGAAGCGGTGGAGCCTATATCGTTACGTTTGCCGTCTGCGATAACGTAAAGACCCTTGCTTTTAGCGTAATCAACAGTCTTGCAGAAAGCCTTGTAGCCCTCATGGCCGAGGATCTCGTAGTAAGCAAGCTGAGGTTTAACAGCAGGCACGATATCGTAAAGAGCATCGATGAGATCTTTGTTGAATCTGTAGATAGCATCGGCTTTTTCTGCGGGAGAATCGCCTGTTATCATAGACTGGGGAAGATAGTCGCAAAGGGGGTCGAGGCCTGCGACGGTGGGGTTTTTCTTTTCGAGGATCTTATCGATCAAAATATTGGTTGACATTTAAAGACATCTCCTTTTACTATACTGTAAACAGCTCGTCCGGTCATTTCAGTGCCGGAGAACGGTGTATTTCTTGATTTTGAAAGACATTTTTCTTTATCGAAGACAAAAGTCTGCGAAAGGTCAGCCGCAACGAAGTCGGCACGGGCGCCTTCTGTTAAAGACGGAACACAGATGCCTGCTCTTTTTGCGGGAGCTTCGGACATAAGACGGGTAAGATCCGAAAGAGACATAAGACCCGATCTTACAAGTGCGGTGTAAGAGAGCGGGAAAGATGTTTCAAGCCCGATAATACCGAACGGTGCCTTGTATGGGTCGACAGACTTTTCTTCTATCGAATGGGGCGCATGGTCGGTTGAGATCATATCGAAGGTTCCGTCACAAAGAGCGTTCAGGATAGCTTCTTTATCCTCTTCAAAGCGAAGCGGCGGATTCATCATAGCGTTCGGGCCGTGGATCTTAAAGGCATCGGCAGTTATCGTAAAATAATGAGCGCATGTTTCGGCTGTAACGTCAATACCTGCTTTTTTAGCTTCTCTGATAGCGGCAACGCTTTCTTTTGTGCTTATATGTGCAAGATGAACCTTTGCGCCTGTTTTTGCAGCAAGGTTGATAACACGGATAACGTCGGAATATTCGGCTTCTGAGGGGATATTGAGCTTATCGGTGATAACGGATTTATTTTCGCAATGGCTGATGAGCAAAAGTCCGTTTTCCTTTGCAGCTATCATTGCTTTTTCGAGGATACCGTCATCCGGCACGGGCATACCGTCATCTGAAACGGCGATAACGCCTGCTTCTTTGTAAGCCCCGAAATCACAGAGCTCTTTGCCCTGCTGACCCTTTGTTATAGCGCAAACGGGATGAACTCTGACATTTGCCTCTTTTTCAAGGATCATTTTAACAACATCAACACTGTCGCAGACGGGCTTTGTGTTCGGCATGCAGAAAACATCCGAGAAACCGCCGTTACGCGCGGCAAGAGTGCCTGTAAAAACAGTTTCTTTATGTTCAAAACCCGGCTCGCGGAGATGAACGTGAAGATCTATAAATGAGGGTAAAGCAGTAAGACCGCTGCAGTCGATTGTATCATTATCGCAAAGGCCCTCTCCTATTTTTTCGATTATCCCGTTATTTACGAGGATATCTGTCTTTTTTTCATTTAAAATTATATTTTTAAACAGCATTTCAATCATTCCTTTTGAATATTTTACCATATGCGGCACGGTTTGTCAAGAGAAATGATTTTTATTGGAACATTTTCCTTTTTTTATCGTCTTATGAATTGACAAATACTTCCGAAAATGTTATAATCATAACAGATAATGGGAAATTATTTTTTGACCATAAATAAAACATGATCCGGAGTTGTTAAATTATGAAAGTTTTAGCATTTGACCTCGGCGCATCCTCAGGCCGCGCCATCCTCGGCATATATGAAAACGGCAAGCTCGAAATGGAAGAGATCCACCGTTTTTCAAACGATCCCGTAACTGTAAACGGAACACTTTATTGGGATATTCTCCGTCTTTTCTTTGAGATCAAGACAGGTCTTTCCAAATGTGTTACAGCAGGCCACAAAGACATTGAAAGCATTGCTATCGACACATGGGGCGTTGACTTCGGTCTTCTCGACAAAGACGGCAGACTTCTCGAAAACCCCATTCACTACCGTGACAGCCGTGTTGACGATATGATGGAAAAGGTTTTCTCCATCGTTCCCCGCGATGAGATATATGCATCAACAGGTATTCAGTTTGTTAAGCTCAACACTATTTTCCAGCTTGCATCTCTTGTTGAAAACAGAAAAGAGCTTCTCGACAGAGCAGACACACTTCTTTTCACTCCCGACCTTCTCGCTTACTTCCTCACAGGTAAAAAGAGCATCGAATATACTATAGCGTCCACTTCTCAGCTTCTCGACGCAAACAAGCGCGACTGGGACTATGCGCTTCTTGAAAAGCTCGGTCTTAACAAAGACATCTTCCCGGCTATCCGTATGCCCGGCAGTGTAACAGGCCAGCTTCTCCCCGAGATCGTTGAAGAGCTTGGCTTTGACAAGCCTATTGACGTTATCGCATGCGCATCTCACGATACAGCATCCGCAGTTGTTGCAGCACCCATTGAAAAGGGCGAAAAGAGCTGTTATATCTCCTGCGGTACATGGTCACTTCTCGGCGCAGAGCTTGACGAACCCCTTATAAACGAAAAGAGCTTTGAAGAAAACTTCACTAACGAAGGCGGCTACGAAGGCACTATCAGATTCTTGAAAAATATTTCCGGTCTTTGGCTCCTTCAGGAAACACGCCGTCAGTGGATCAGAGAAGGCTACGATATTTCGTTCAAAGACATTGATAAGATGCTCGAAACCGAAGTTTCCGCAAACGTTTACATCAACCCCGATGACGATTCTTTCGTAGCTCCCGGCAACATGCCCAAGAGAATGGAAGATTTCCTCATCTCCAAGGGTCAGGATGTTCCCAAAACAAAAGGTCAGCAGGCTCTCTGTATTCTTGAAAGCCTTGCGCTCACCTACCGTTTCTATATTGAAAACCTTGAAAAGATCCTCGGCTACACTATCGACACCGTTCATCTTATCGGCGGCGGTACAAAAGACGAAAACCTTTGCCGTTTCACCGCTTGCGCAACAGGTAAGAAAGTAACCGCAGGTCCTATCGAAGCTACAGCTCTCGGTAATATTGCTGTTCAGCTTATTGCAAAGGGCGAGATCAAAGACCTTGACGAAGCAAGAAAATATCTTGGCGACCTCAAGATCTATATGCCCGAAGATTCCGAAAAATGGAATAAAAAATACGCTGATTATATGAAGGTGAGATAAGTGAACGAATTTATACGTAAAAACAGCGAAAATCTCATCAACGATCTTTCAAAATTCATCGCAGTTCCGAGCGTAAGCGGAAAAGAAGACGAACACGGTCCTTACGGCAAGCCCGTAGCGGATGCATTTAACGTTCTCTCCGACGAGGCGAAAGCACTCGGTCTTGAAGTTGAAAACCTCGGCTATGCGCTCAGAATTTCCATAGGCAAAGGCGACGAGACATTTCTCGTTGTTGCGCACGGAGACGTTGTTCCCGCAGGCGAAGGCTGGACCAAGCCCGCTTATGAATTAACAAGAGAGGACGGCATGCTTTACGGCAGAGGCGTTCTTGATGATAAAGGTGCGGCAGTTGCGGCAATGTACTCGCTTGCGGCTGTTAAAAACAGCGGCAAAGAAGCAAAAATGAGAGTTTCTCTCGTTGTAGGCGGCGACGAAGAATGCGGCATGAGCGACATGCACAGATACGTTGATGAATTCGGTCTTCCCGATTATGCGCTTACACCCGATGCAAGCTTCCCTGTAACCAACGCGGAGCTCGGCTTTGTTTTCGGTAAATTTGCGTTTGAAAACGTTAAAGAAAACGGCGACGTAAAGCTTATTTCAATAAAAGGCGGCAGAGCGGTCAACTGTGTTGCCGAAAAATGCGAATGTAAAATAAAAGGCAGCGAAGAGGTTTTTGAATATATCAAGAGCCTTTCATCCGACCTTCTCTCCCCTGAAACGGCGTTTGAAAACGGAGAAATATCCGTTCTTTGCCGCGGTCTTTCGGCGCACGGCTCTGTTCCCGAAAAGGGCAGAAGCGCTGTTATGGATCTTCTTTCGGTTCTTGAAAGAACATTTGAAAAATTCGGTGCCGAAAACAGTTTTCTTTCATTTACAAAGAAATACGTTAAAGGTACAGAGGGCGAGGCTCTCGGCATAAACTGCAGTGATGAGTTTTCCGGCAAGCTTTCGGTAAACTTCGGCATGTGTTCGTTTGAAAACGGCAAGGGCGAAGTTACTGTTGACAGCCGAACCCCGATCAGTGCGGATGCGTTCGAAATAAGCAGCAAGCTCGAAGCCATAGCAAAAGAAAACGGCGGCGAATATATCCCCGACAGAAACGGCAACGGCATACGTATCCCCGAAGACAGTCCTTTTATGAGATCTGTTGCGGCAAGCTACGAAAAGGCTACGGGCAAACCCTGCGGCTTTGTTTGCGAAAGAGGATCTACTTATGCAAAAGCTTTCTGCGGAAAATGCGTTGCATTCGGTCCTGCGGACGAAGGAAACAAGGCTGTCTGCGGCAATATGCACGGACCTGACGAATACATCTCGGAAGAAGCGCTCATCTCACTTTCCGAAGTGTACGCACAGGTAATTCTTGATTTTTGTTATTGATAATTTCGACAAACAACGTGTTTTTACAACAATATTTTCCGCAAGGAGATAAAAGTCACAGTTTTGTTGAAATTATACGATATACTTAAAATGGTATGTTGTACAGACATTACCAAACCCAAAAAATACAAACAAGGAGTGTAAAACATGGCAAAGAAAATCCTTTCTTTTGTTCTTACGATCGTAATGGTTGCAGCTTTGGCAGTTCCCGCTTTCGCAGCAGGTCACAAAGTTCCCGAAATCGTAATCACAAACGAAACCGCTGACGGATACTACGTTGCAGGCGCTACCATCAAGTATGAACTTACTCTTGCTGACGGCGATGCTTCTACTATCAAAGTTGGCAACAAAACTCTCAAGATCTCTGATTTCAAAGAGAACGAAGACGGTTCTTTCACTTACAAAGGAACCTACACCCTCGGTCTTACCGACACTAACCTCAAGTTCTATGTTTACGACATGGATCAGGCAACATCCGCTACTTTTGAAGAAACAATCAAACTCAAAGTAGACCCCACCACCCCCGCAGTTAAAGCATCCGGCATCACCACCGGCTCCGCTTTCAAGATCGGCATCATCAGCATCATCGCAACCGACAACATCGGTCTTGACAAGATCGCTGTTAACGGCAAAACAATTGCTGACAGAGACGATTTCACAAACAAGAAATCCTACGTTACAAACTACGAAGTACCTGCTGCAGGTTCTTACATCATCACTGTAACCGACACCGCAGGCAACGTAGCTATCAACACCGTTAAGTTCAACGAAGACGGTTCCGCTACCTCCGAAAACGTTTCCAACCCCGTAGGCGGAAGCATCTGGAACGGCGGCTACCTCGGCGGTCTCCTGGATGTTTACAAAGACAATCCTCAGCTTTACTACTACATCAAGATGCTCCAGACAAACGGCAACTTTGATGATCTTAAAGACAACTGGGTTCTCTGGTATTTCCTCAACAACGGCAATATCACTCTTCCCGGTGCAGGTTCCACAACAACCGCTCCCTCTATCGACAACAACTGGTACTTCATTTACAACTATCTTCTCAAAAACGAAGATATGTCTGCCGCTGATGCTCAGATGCTCCTCGCTCTCCTCTCCGGCAAAGTTGACGTATCCGCAAACAACCTCTACTGGTATCTTTTCAACAACAAAGAATTCGATATCGACAAGAACCTCCTTTACTATCTTTACAACGTAAACAACGGTTCTATTCCTTCCTTCAACGTTAACGAAAACTATCTTGCATACAAGTACTTCTTCGGTACTCTTGCAGATAACCTCGAAATCACTTCCAACACCAAAGAAAGAGTTCTCACTCTTACTGCTCCCGAAGCAAGAGAATCCTTCCACGTTTCCTACACCTGGAAGATGAACGTAAACGGTACATGGAAGACTGTTGGTTCCGACTCCAAGACTCTTGATGTTGAACCCAACGTAGGCGATCAGTACAAGGTAATCCTCTCCAGCGATTACTACTACACCACTGTTGAATCTGAAGTATACACCGTAACTGCTGCTGACAAACTTCCCGACTTCTCTGCTCCCGTAGAAGAAGAAGTTGTTGAAGACAAAGAAGCTTTCACTTCTGACGATATCACTATCAACGGCGTTTCCAACAACTCTATCAGACTCAAGGTTGGTCAGAAAGCATACCTCGTTCCCAACGTTAACGGTTTCTGGTCCTTCGACTCTGAAATGTTCACCGGAACAGGTTCTTCCCTCATAGTTCTTACCGCTAAAAAAGCTGGCACATCCGTTGCCCTCTTTACCGGTGTTAACTCTGACGGTCAGACCGCTACAAAAGCAATCCTTATCAACGTTGTTGAATAATTTAATTTAACATCTCCAAGAGCCCGGTTTATTCGGGCTCTTGTTTTTTTTGCGCAAATATGCTATAATAAAAAAAAACAAAGGAACACATTGATATGGAAATAAATATAAACCGATTCGGAATACAGCCGGACTCAGATCTTGAAGCAGGCGAAGCATTTAAAAAGGCAATTGCCGAATGTAAAAGCAAAAACGAAGAGATACTGTTGACTCTTGAAAAGGGCATTTACAATTTTTACTCTGAAAATGCGATAACAAGAACTTATTATATCTCAAACACCTCAAGCGAAACTGAATGTCCCGATAAAACAAAGCATATAGGCATTCTTTTTGACGGTGCAAAAAATATCACGCTTGACGGCAACGGTTCAACATTTATCTTTCACGGCAAATTTACTCAGATAGCCTTCGATAATGCAGAAAATATTAAAATAAAAAATATAACGACCGATTTTTCGCGTCCGACGATGTCTGAAATGAAAATGATCGAAAAAACAGATGAATACTGCGATTTTGAGGTAAATGCAGACAGCCTGTTTGAGATCAGGGACGAAAAGCTTATCTGGGTGGGCAGAAATTTTGAATATACTTCAGGGCCGACGCAGATCGTTCCCCTCGACAGGCAAACAACTCGCAGAACAGGAGGCCCCGATCACAGCAAGGCCGAAAAGATCAACGATAACACAGTAAGACTGTACGGATTTAAAAATAAAGAATTTAACGTTGGGGATATTCTTCAGGTAAGAGACGGAATTCGAAGCGAAGTAGGATTTTTTGCGGTAAATTCAAAAGATATAGCATTTGAAAACGTTACAACGCACTATATGCACGGACTGGGATTTGTCGGACAGTTCACAGAAAACATCACTCTCGACGGATTCAATGCTGTTCCGAACAAAGAAAAAAACAGAACTTGCTCGTGCTTTGCGGACAGTATACAGATCTCGGGATGCAGAGGCAAGGTGATCGTTAAAAACGGTAAATATGAAGGAACGCACGACGATATAATGAACGTCCACGGGACATTTTTGCCTGTAAGCGAGATAATCGGAGACAATCAGATAAAGGTTAAATTCGGACATAACCAGACATACGGTTTCAAAGCGTTTTATGCGGGCGACGAGATAGCGTATGTTGACGAGAAAACACTTCTCCCCTTTGCATACGGAAAGATCGCAGGTGCTGAGCTTGTTTCGGAAAAAGAAATGATATTAACAACAGAAGCGCCCCTGCCCTGCGGAGTTAAAGAAAAGACCGCGATAGACAATTTAACATGGTATCCCGAAGTTCTTTTCGAAAACAACGATATCAGCCTTGACCCAACGAGAGGTATCCTTATCTCAAGCAGCGGCAAGACAGTTGTCAGAAACAACAGATTTTACAGAACGACTATGGCAGCTATACTTATCGCATGCGATGCAAGGTCTTGGTATGAGTCGGGCAGAGTGACAGATGTTTTAATAGAAAATAACGTTTTTGACAGATGCGGCAGCCCTGCCATACTTATTGCACCCGAAGCAGAAACGTATGAAAACGGAAAATACGTCCATAAAAACATTTGCATTAAAAACAATAAATTCATACTTTCGGACGACAGAGTCCTTTTTGCGAAAGCGACAGATGGCATTATTTTCAAAGAAAATGAGATCGTTTGCGACTCCGAACCGAAATTTGAGACCGAACATTGCGACAATGTTATAATTGAATAACAAAAAAGTGGATAAGCGTAATGCCTATCCACTTTAATTTTCAGAAACAAATTATTTTTTTACGGTGATCGTGATCCATGCGAAGCCGTCGCCGCATTTTAATTTAAAACTGTTGCCGTTGCTGTCGGTTGCTTTTGAGGAATACACATCTCCGTCAACAGTAAAACCGATATCGGTCAAGGTCTGAAGATACGCTGCCCATGTATCGTAATAATCCAATGTACCTGCAGGATTTGCCTTTGATGTTTCCATTTCATACACATTATCGGATTCTACAGTACCTGTCCAACCTTCAAACGGAGGCTGAGGGATCAATTTTTCAAAATCGTTCGATGCCCAGCTTGTATCAAAAGCAGGTTCTTCAACGGTTTCGGTTACTTCAGATTCCTCTGTTACTTCAGGTTCTCCGATTGTATTATCATCAGCATCAACTGAAGGCTGACTGCAAGCAGTCAAAGACACAACCAAAAGTAAAACAAGAAATAATGAAAGAATCTTTTTCATATCAATTATCCTTATAACTTATTCAGCAACAGCGTTATCGATAACGAAAGCGGGACATGTAACGGTCTGAAGAACGTACTGTTTAAGGTACGGCATACCGTAGCTTTCAACGTAATCGGAAAGGCCTGCATCGGAAACAGCCATATCGCTGACGGCAAGACCTTCTGCTTCTGCGAGAGCCTGAACTGCGAGGCAGTACAATGCGCTCTGTTCGTAGTGTTCCATATTGGTTGTGATGTAAGCCTCGAGAGATTCGCTGCCAACGTAGCCAATAACAAATTCTTCGAGAGTCATGCCGAACATATCCGCATAGCTTTTATAGTTGATAAGGTCAGCGCAGATAACGAAATCGAGAACAGTCTGGGGAAGCTTGCCTTTGAGCTCGCTGCTATAAAGAAGCGCGGTAAAGAAATCGGATTTCTGCTGTTCGATAATCCAGTTTTCGATATCGGCTTTGAGCTCGTCAACATTGTTGAAGCCGTATTCAGCGGCAATATCGTCTGTAAGTTCAGCTTTGATAAGCTCGCCCTGGATGTAGTTTACGGTGATGTTGAAAATAGCATCCTTGCCGTTAAGGTGATCCTGACCGTAATCTGCGGGGAAAGTAACTTCGATATCGAAATTTTCGCCGGGCATATGGCCGATGAGCTGTTCGAGGAAGTCGTCGATGTACTGTGTAACGCCGATAGTAACATCAGTACCGGCGCCGCCTGTTGAACCGCCTTCGAATTCAACGCCGTCAACAGAACCCACATAGTCGATATTAACAGTGTCGCCGTTTGCGATAGCTTTATCGGTGAGCTGTTCGTATGTGTCGAACTGAGCGGTGATCTCATCAAGCTGAGCCTGGATTTCCGCAGGATCGGCAACGAGAACTTCTGCAGGGAGCGTTACGCCCTTATATTCGGGGAGAGTTACGTAATCGGCAGCTTTGATGCCCTCGAAAAAGCCGTTTGCATCAAGACCTTTGCTGTAACTGTAGTTTGTAAGATCATAATCATAGGTATTTTTTGTTTCACCCGAACATCCTGCGAATGCGGAAAGGATGAAAACAACGCTGAGAACAGCTGCTGCAATTTTTGTTTTAAGCATAATTAAGACCATGGCTTTCGTTTTCGAAAGCTACCTTTCTGTTGTTATTGGGGCTTGGTTTTGGCACAAAATTGCTGTTGTTTAAACAGCAAAAAGCCACAAAACACGTTTGAAAGATCTATCTTTCAAACTCCGCCTCCGTAATTAATGTAGAGTAATCAATATTATACACTATATTGTTTTCATTTAAAATAAAATTTAATGGCTTTTTTGTATCAAATAAAAACAGCGGAAACAAATCTGTTCCCGCTGTAATATAATAAACAGTAAATCAAAGTTTTTCGCCGTTGTAGTAAACATCCATCGGAATCGCGTTTTCATCTGCGGTAACGGTATAGGTATCAAGCTTGCCGTCTTTCCAGGAGATGTCAACGGTATAACCGCCTCTTGCGCGAAGACCTTTTACAGAGCCGTTTTTCCATGCATCGGGAAGAACGGGGAGAAGATCTATCTTGCCGTCATGGCTCTGAAGAAGAAGCTCTGCGATACCTGCGGTTGCACCGAAGTTGCCGTCGATCTGGAACGGAGGATGCATATCGAAGAGGTTTTCGCTTGTTGATTTAGCAAGGATCTTATGAAGATTTTCATAAGCCTGCGCTTTATCGCGAAGACGTGCCCACATACAGATTATCCATGCGCAGGACCAGCCTGTGTGACCGCCGCCGTGAGCAAGTCTGCGTTCGAGGGTCTTTCTTGCGCCGTCGAACCATTCGGGAGTGCTTTCGGTGATCTGAGAAGAGGGATAGAGGGCGTAAAGATGAGAAATATGTCTGTGACCGGGATCTATCTCATCGTAATCCTCAACCCATTCCTGGATCTGGCCGTACTTACCGATAACGGGACGCGGAATTTTCGGAAGCTTTTCTTTGATGATCTCCGTAAGCTCGGATTCAGCGCCGATAAGCTTGTTTATTTCAACACAAGCGCTGAAAAGGTCGTAGATTATCTCACTGTCCATAGACGGACCGATAGAAATACAACCCCATGAGCCGTCAGGGAGCTTGTAGCTGTTTTCGGGAGACGAGCCGGGGCAGGTTACGAGATGGCCTTTGCCGTCGTCAACAAGAAAATCGCAGAAGAAGCGTGCGGATTCAAAAAGACAGTGAGCATATTTTTTAAGGAATTCAACATCTCTCGTAAAGAGGAAATGCTCCCAGATATGAAGGGAGAGCCATGCGCCGCCCATTATCCAATGAGTAGAGCCTGTGCAGTTATCCTGCGGTGCGGTGTCAGCCCAGATGTCGGTATTGTGATGAGCAACAAAGCCGTTGCAGCCATACATCACCTTTGCGGTCTTCTGTCCGTTAGGAACCATTCTTACAACATGGTCGAAAAGCGGAGTGTGAAGCTCGGAAAGGTTGCAGGTCTCTGCAGGCCAGTAGTTCATTTCGGTATTGATGTTGATAGTGTATTTACTGTCCCATGCAGATTCGTAATCGTTGCACCAGATGCCCTGAAGGTTAAGAGGAAGTGTTCCTTCACGGCTGCCCGAGATCATAAGATATCTGCCGAAGTTGAAATACTGTTCAACAAGAACATTATCCTCGCCGCCGTTCTGAACATTGTGAAGGCGTTCATCGGTGGGGATATTATTTTCTTCACAGTCGCAAAGGGTGAGCTTTACACGGTCAAAATATTTCTTATAATCCGCAACATGATCCTCGTAAAGCTTGTCATAGCCGATCTTTTCGGCATTTTCAAGAGTTTTGAGACATTCTCGAACAGGATCCTCGCAGCGGAAAGTTGTGTAACAAGTAATAAGGGCGGTAATGGACGTTGCATCGGTTACGGAGATACGTTCGCCAATGCCTTCAACAGCACCGTCACTTAAAATTTTGACCATCCAGGCAAATCC
>CAJGDF010000015.1 GCA_904502105.1 uncultured Clostridia bacterium | reverse complement strand
CGATGAGGAAATGCCCGGTGTTGACTATGTAATTCCCGATATGCAATATATCGTTAAAAACAAAGACCGTTTCCGTGCAATATTTATAACACACGGACATGAGGACCATATCGGTGCGATTCCGTATCTTCTCCGTGATGTGAATGTTCCCATCTACGGAACGAGACTCACTCTCGGCATCATTCAGAATAAGCTTCGCGAATTCAGACTTGACAAGGAAGCAGATCTTGTTGAAGTTCAGGCGGGGCAGACTGTTGAACTCGATACTCTTGACGTTGAGTTTATCCATGTCAATCACTCTATTGCCGATGCTGCGGCTCTCGCTATCCATACTCCGTGCGGCACGATCCTTCATATGGGTGACTTCAAGATAGACGTTACACCTGTTGACGGTGAAATGATCGATCTTACACGTATCGGTGAACTCGGCAAAGAGGGCGTTATGCTTCTTATGATGGAATCTACGAACGTTGAACGTCCGGGCTTTGCGATGAGTGAGCTTAAAGTCCGTGATTCCCTTCGCAATATTTTCTCAAGAGCCGTAAGTCAGCGTATTATTATTGCTACGTTTGCGTCCAACGTGCACCGTGTGCAGACGATAATCGACCTTGCCGCAGAATTTCACCGAAAGGTAGCTGTAAGCGGCAGAAGTATGGTAACCGTAATCGAGGTTGCCCGTCAGCTCGGTTATATGTCTATTCCCGATCATGTTCTTATCGATATAGAGGATGTTAATAATTATCCTCCCGAAAAGGTTGTTATTATAACAACAGGCAGCCAGGGCGAACCTATGTCTGCTCTTTACAGAATGGCTTATTCCGACCATAAGGTCGTTGAAATAAATAACCGCGACCTCGTTATTATTTCCGCTACCGCTATCCCGGGTAATGAAAAGCTTGTAAACCGCGTTGTCAATGAGCTCTTCAGATCTGGTGCGGAGGTCGTTTACGAATCTCTTGCGGAGGTACATGTTTCGGGTCACGCATGTCAGGAAGAGCTGAAGCTTATCTTCGGTCTTACCCGTCCTAAATTCTTTATCCCCGTTCACGGCGAATACCGTCACCTTAAACGCCATGAAGCCCTCGCTCATTCTCTCGGCATCCCCGAAAAGAATGTTGTTGTTGCAGATATCGGCAATATAATCGAGGTTTGCGAAGAAGAGATAAAAACTGTCGGAACCGTTCCCGCAGGCAGAGTTCTTGTTGACGGTCTCGGTGTCGGTGATGTCGGAAACGTTGTTCTTCGTGACAGAAAGCATCTTTCTCAGGACGGTCTTATTATGATCGTTGCTGTTGTTGATGAATACACTCTTACAGTAATGCCCGAACCCGAGGTTATTTCAAGAGGCTTTGTTTACGCTAAAGAAAACGAGAGCATTGTTGAAAAGATAAAAGAAATAACCGTCAAAGTTATTACACGTTGTGCTGAGGACGGCTATGATGAGTGGGCGTTCAATGCGAAGACCCGTGTTAAGGATGAGGTTGCAAAATACGTTTCCGAACAAACGAAGCGTAAGCCCATGATAATTCCCGTTATTAAAGTTATATAATGAGATGTTGAAAGGATAGTTATGAATCTTTCTATAATCCCTACCGTTAAATCTGTCGTTACCGACGGAAACGAAGTTTCTTTCTTCGATTTTGCGCCCGCGATGTCTTTGCAGGCTCATTGCAGAACAGAGGATATTCTTTCTGATTTTGCATTTGAGCTTAAAGGCAATAAGCTCATAAAGGCAGAGATCGACGAATCTCTTGAAAAAGAAGAATATTCCGTTGCGGTCTCCGAAAATGAGATCGTAATTAAAGGCTCCTGCGATGCAGGTGTTCATTACGGTTTCTGTACACTTGTTCAGCTTGCCGCTCTTAACGACGGAGCTATTCCCACAGGTGTTATCAATGATAAACCCGATATGTCCTTCAGGGCTGTGTCCGACGATATTTCAAGAGGTCAGATCTCAACCGTTGACGGATTCAAATCTATGATCCGCCGCTTTTCCTATTTTAAATATAACGTCTATATGCCGTATATCGAGGATACGTTCCGTTTTTCTTTCTGTCCCGACTTCGGTAAATATTCCGACCCCGTTCCCGCTTCCGAATGGAAAGAGATCTGTGAGTATGCTCTCGGTTTCGGTGTTTCTGTTCGTCCCATTGTAAATCTTATCGGTCATTGGGATAAAAACAGCCGTCTTTTCGACTTCCGTGAAATGATGCTCATGGACGGCGAAAGAGTGACCAGTGTTCTTGATGTAACAAAAAAAGAGGTCCGCGAATTTGTCTGCAAAATGCTTGATGAGATCGTTGATGCTTTCGGACCCGGTGTTCTTCATGCAGGCGGCGATGAAGTTTCCGAAATGAAGAAGGTTTTCGGCAAGGAAAAAGCAGCGGAGCTCTATGTTGAATATTTCAACTGGCTTTCTTCCGAGGTAAAGAAACGCGGCTGTACTCTTATGATGTACGGTGATATGTTCCTTCAGCCTTACGGTGATTACGGCTTTGATTTCGATGCTGTTTACGGTCTTGACAGTGATATTGAACTTATTGCTTGGGACTATGCTCCTCGTGAAGAATATTCTTCGGAGAAGTTTAAAGACAGTAAGCATAATTTCGGTATTTCTCCCGCAACATGGGCTTGGAACCGCTTTATCCCCCAGTTTGAGGTTTCTTTTATCAATAGCAAGAACTTTGTACGCCAGACTCGCGGAACCTGCGATAAGTTTGTTGTCTCTTCCTGGAATGACGGTGGCTGTTGCCTTCGCGAAGAAATGATGCCCGGTGCGGCTGCGGGTGCGCAGTTTGCGTGGACGTATGACGATACCCTTACGTTTGACGATCTTTGCCGTTCTTTCCATAAAATATATTATGGCTATGACGATGATGTTATCGAAGCCTTTAAGACGGTTTATTCTTACGATAAGATCTTTGAGGTTGAAGATATTCATGAGTATGCGGCTATGGGCTCTGTTTTGTTTAATGAATTCTGGAAGGATGCAAGAAAACCCACTTCCGAAAAATATGACCTTGCCGAAAAATGCTCTGAACTGTTTTCTGTAATAGGTGAGGCTGAAGATATTCTCAAAGAAAACAAGCCCAAGAGATTTAAGGCTACATATGATGCTTTCATGTTTGACCTTCGCCGTCTTATGTGGACATTGATGCGTGTGTGTATTATTCCTTCCGTTGCTTTTGAAAGCCGTGAAGAAGCCAAGAGTATCGTTGATGACCTTATTGCTCTTTCCGAGGAATTTGAGCTTATCAAGAAAGAAAACAGACGCCTCTGGATGCGTATGAACCGTCAGAGCGAATGGAACTATCTCGAATCCAAATATATCGATACCGAACAGTCTCTTTACTCTCTTATCAGATATTGTAAATTCGGTAAAAATCTTGGTGTCGAAAAATATATGTAAGATCGTTCTTTATATTATAATATTGAAAGGTACTTACTTCGGTAGGTACCTTTTATTTTGTATACATCAGGCTGTCGAGTTCGTATGCAGTCGTTGCGATGAATTCCATGTTTGTCGGTTTTCGCCTTTTCTTGGGGTCTCCGAAAACAGAAAGATAATATTCTGTCGGAGTTTCACTGTAGAGCGTGTCTATCGTGTATCTTATTGATCGTTCAACGTTAGCCTGTGTTGTTTTATATTTCACTGCAATGACGGGATATATGTCTTCCGTGATTTTTATGAGCTTTTCGTCCGACTTCGCATAGATGTCGATTGCTTCGATCAAAAAGAAAAATCCTTTTGTTTTACTGTATATCCCAAGGTCTGTGAGTATTCTTCTGATTTGTCTTTCCATTGATGTTGTCTCCTGATGTCGGTTTTGTATTCAGTATATCATGTCGGTTTTTGTTTTACAATGTCATATATTGCAGAAAAATGTCTTGTTTTCGCTCCGGATTCTGTGTCTTTTGATTTTGAAACAAATCACTGTCCAAAACACCCTGTTGATAAATCTCATTTTTGTTAATTTTAACGAATGATTTTGAAACTGTAAAGGTGTCCACCTTTAAGTATAGGTAAAATATTAACGAAAATGCCTTGAATTTCAAAGAATAATTTGTTAAAAACACCAGTCAAGTTTATGTAAAATAACCATTTGGGGAGTTTACAAATTGTTCATAATGAAATTCAAGAAAAGGTATTGCATTTTCGGGGATTTTATGCTATAATAACTGAGCATGGCAATTTAATGAGCGAAGATCCCAAAGGTTGCCGCCCGGCTTTGAACGCCGAACGGGTAATTTTGGGGGAGCAAATCCGATTTGAAATTGGATGATACCGAATTTTGTTGATGTAGATTTATGGGTCACAAAAACCCGTTAAAGGATCGGCGTGCCGATTACTAACGGAGACCGCGTAAAGACTACCGCTCAACGCCCCGAGTGTTTTCGGAACAGCTTGCCCTGTCCGAAATTTTTTGCGGTCAAATTCGGAAACACACGGCAGAGTGTTCGGTTTTTCATCGCCGCCAAATCAACTATATAATAAAGCAAAACGCAGAATTTATTCAGGAGGCGAAAATCATGGCTAACAACAAAATGAGAATCAGACTTAAATCTTACGATCACAAGCTTATCGACCGCGCATCTGAAAAGATCGTCGAAACAGCAAAGAGATACGGCGCTGAAGTATCCGGTCCCGTACCCCTTCCTACCGACAGAGAGATAATCACTATCCTCCGCGCAGTTCATAAGTACAAAGATTCCCGCGAACAGTTTGAGATCAAAACTCACAAACGTGTAATCGACGTAATCAAGCCCTCTCAGAAAGCAGTAGATGCTCTCGTAGGCATTGAACTTCCCGCAGGCGTTGATATCGAAATCAAACTTTAATTAAATTGCATTGCCGTGCAGGTCATGTTGGTACCAGACCAACCAATAACCGAAAGGAGAAAACATTCAAATGGAAAAAGGCATTATCGGCAGAAAAATCGGTATGACTCAGCTCTTCACTGAAAACGGCAACGTCATTCCGGTAACTGTTCTTGAAGTCGGCCCTTGCGCAGTAGTTCAGAAAAAGACCGTTGAAAACGACGGTTACGATGCAGTTCAGCTCGGCTTCGAAGACATTCGTGAAAAACTCGTTGTAAAACCCCGCAAAGGTCACTTCGACAAAGCACAGGTTGCATATAAGAGAGTTCTTAAAGAATTCGCTCTCGACAACAGTGCAGATCTTAAAGTAGGAGATATCCTCAAGGCTGACGTTTTCGCTAACGGCGACAAAGTAGACGTTACAGGCATCTCCAAAGGTAAAGGATACCAGGGCACCATCAAGCGTCACGGTTACCACACCGGTCCTATGGCTCACGGTTCCGGTTACCACAGACATCAGGGTTCCATGGGCGCGAACACCGACCCCTCCAGAGTTATGAAGGGTAAAGGCATGCCCGGTCACATGGGTAGCGAACAGGTTACTGTTCAGAACCTCAGTGTTGTAAAAGTTGATGTTGACAACAACCTTATTGCTATAAAAGGTGCCGTACCCGGCCCCAACGGCGGTCTCATAGTTGTTAAGTCCGCCCTCAAAAAGCGTTCTTAAGGAGGGGAGAATAAACAATGGCTAATGTTAAAGTTTATGATATGACCGGTAAAGAGACCGGTACGCTCGAATTGAACGACAAGATTTTCGGCGTAGAAGTAAACGTCTCTCTTCTTCACGAAGCGGTCAAAAATTATCTTGCTAACCAGCGTCAGGGAACTCAGAGCACCAAAACCAGAACTGAAGTTCGCGGCGGCGGCAGAAAGCCTTTCAGACAGAAAGGTACCGGTAGAGCAAGACAGGGCTCCATCAGAGCACCCCAGTGGTATCACGGCGGCGTAGCTCTCGGTCCCAAACCCAGATCTTACAGATACTCCATGAACAAGAAAGCTAAGAGAGGCGCAATGAAGAGCGCGTTCTCCTCTAAGGTTCAGGAAGGTAAGTTCATCGTTCTTGATGCTCTCAACTTCGATGCTATCAAGACCAAGAACATGGTTGCTGTTCTTAAAGCTCTCAATGCAACCGAAAAATCCCTCGTTGTTCTTCCCGCTCCCAATGTTAACGTTGTAAAGAGCGCAAAGAACATCCCCGGTGTTAAAACTCTCTATGTTAACACTCTTAACGTTTACGATATTATCAATCATGACAACTTCATCGTAACTAAAGAAGCTGTTCAGAAAATCGAGGAGGTGTACGTATAATGAAATTCGCTCAGGATATTATTTTGAAACCGGTTGTAACCGAACACAGCATGGACATTATGCGTAGCCAGCGTAAATACACTTTCGTAGTTGCTCAGGATGCTAACAAGATCGAGATCAAAAAAGCTATTGAAGAACTCTTCAAAGTTAAAGTCTCCTCTGTTAACACCATGCACCTCGCAGGCAAAAACAGAAGAAGAGGCCTCACTTACGGTAAAACCGCTAAAGCTAAGAGAGCCATCGTAACCCTCACCGAAGATTCCAAGACCATCGAGTTCTTCGACAGCTTAATGTAAAGGAGTGCTAAGTTAATATGGCTATTAAAACATACAAACCGACAACTCCTTCAAGGAGAACGATGACGGTTTCCACTTTCGAAGAGATCACCAAGAAATCTCCCGAAAGATCTCTCCTTACCGTTCTCAAAAAGAACGCAGGACGTAACAGCTACGGTAAGATCACCGTTCGTCATAAAGGCGGCGGAAACCGTAGAAAATACAGAATTATCGACTTCAAGAGAAACAGACTCAACGAAAAGGCTAACGTAATCGCTATCGAATACGACCCCAACAGATCCGCTAACATCGCTCTTATCGAGTATGCTGACGGTGTTCGCAGCTACATCATTGCTCCCGAAGGACTTCATGTAGGTGACGTTGTTGAATCCGGCGCTAACGCAGATATCAAACCCGGTAACTGCCTCTTCATTGAAAACATTCCTGTCGGTACTTTCATTCACAACATTGAGCTCTACCCCGGCAAAGGCGCTCAGCTCGCTCGTTCCGCTGGTATCGGTGCTCAGCTCATGGCTAAAGAGAACGGATTTGCTCAGGTTCGTCTTCCCTCCGGTGAAGTTAGAATGGTCCGTCTCAACTGCAAAGCTACTATCGGCGTTGTAGGTAACAGCGACCATGAAAACATTTCTCTCGGTAAAGCCGGCAGAAAACGTCACATGGGTATCCGCCCGACCGTTCGCGGTTCTGTTATGAACCCCTGCGATCACCCTCACGGTGGTGGTGAAGGTAAATCTCCTATCGGTCGTCCCGGTCCTGTTACTCCTTGGGGTAAACCGGCTCTCGGTTACAAGACCCGCAAGAAGAACAAATCCAACAAGTACATCGTAAAGCGCAGAAAGGATAAATAGGAGGTGCCACAATGAGCAGAAGTGTTAAAAAAGGACCTTATGTCGAACTTTCGCTTATGAAAAAAGTTCTCGAAATGAATGAAAAAGGCGAAAAAAGAGTTGTAAAAACATGGTCAAGGGCATCCACTATTTTCCCTGAATTCGTTGGACACACCTTCGCTGTTCACGATGGAAAAAAGCATGTCCCCGTATATGTAACAGAGGATATGGTCGGTCATAAACTTGGCGAATTCGCTCCGACCCGTTCATTCAGAGGCCATTCCGGTTCGAAGGCCTCCAATACCAAGTAAGCTTGCACAGGAGGTTAAGGAAAGATAATGGAAGCAAAAGCTTATTTGAGAGATCTTCGCATCACTCCTCGTAAAGTGAAGATCGTTCTCGACCTTATTAGAAACAAACCCGTCGGAACGGCGGCTGCTATCCTGCAGAACACCCCGAAAGCCGCAAGCGAGCCCGTACTTAAGCTTCTCAGAAGCTGCATCGCTAATGCTGAAAACAACTTCGGCATGAACGTTGACAAGCTCTACGTTAAAACCTGCTTTGTTGACCCTGCAAGAGTTATGAAGCGTCGTATGGAAAGAGCTAAAGGCAGCGCTGATATCTATCGCAAGAGATCTTCTCACATCACTATGATCCTTGCGGAAAAGGAATAAGGGAGGACAGATATGGGACAGAAAGTTAACCCGCACGGCCTTCGTGTTGGCATAATCCGCAACTGGGACTCCCGTTGGTTTGCTCGCGATGACAAATTCGGCGACATCCTTGTTCAGGATAACAAAATCAGAAAATATATCAAAAAAGAGATGTACGGAGCTGGTATCCCGAGAATCGAGATCGAACGTAACTCCGAAGAACGCATCAAAATCTACATTCAGTGCGCTAGACCCGGTATCGTAACCGGTAAGGGCGGCCAGGAAATCGAAAAGCTTCGTAAGAACATCGAAAAAATGGTTGGCCAGCGCGTTTACATCACTATCGTAGAAGTTAAACGTCCTGAGCTCAACGCTCAGCTCGTTGCTGAAAGAATTGCTGCAGACCTCGAAAAGAGAACTGCTTTCAGAAGAGCTACCAGAATGGCTATCGACAGAACCATGAAGAGTGGTGCTAAGGGTATCAAAACTATGGTATCCGGCCGTCTCGCAGGCGCTGAAATCGCTCGTAGCGAACATTTCTATGAAGGTACTATTCCCCTTCAGACTCTCAGAGCTGACATCGACTACGGTTTCGCTGAAGCTCACACCACTTACGGTAGAATCGGTGTAAAAGTTTGGATCTACAAAGGCGAGGTTCTCGCTTCAAACAGAAAGACGGAAGTAAAGGAGGATAACCGCCGTGTTAATGCCAAAAAGAACAAAATATAGACGTGTACAGCGTGGACGTCTTAAGGGTAAGGCTACCAGAGGTGCTGAACTTTCAAGCGGCTCTTACGGTCTCGTTTCCCTCGAACCCGCATGGATTACAAGTAACCAGATCGAAGCTGCCCGTATCGCTATGACCAGATACATCAAAAGAGGCGGTAAAGTTTGGATTAAAATATTCCCCGATAAGCCCATCACTGAAAAACCTGCTGAAACTCGAATGGGTTCCGGTAAAGGTTCTCCCGAATACTGGGTTGCAGTTGTTAAACCCGGTCGTATAATGTTCGAGATGGATGGCATCGCGGAAGATGTTGCAAAGGAAGCTATGCGTCTCGCATCTTACAAACTTCCCGTTAAATGCAAATTCATCAAAAAATCTGATGAGGCTACCGAAGTCGGAGGTGACGCATAATGAAGGCAAAAGAAATAAGAGAAATGTCCGTTTCCGAACTCGAAGCGAAGCTCAAGGATCTCAAGGCAGAGCTTTTTAATCTTCGTTTTCAGCATGCGACCAAACAGCTCGATAACCCCATGGTAATCGCTTCCGTAAAGAAGGATATCGCTAAAGTTAAGACCATCCTTCGTCAGAAGCAGGCTGTCTAATAGGAGGACAAAGCAATGGAAGCAAACAGAAATCTCAGAAAAACGAGAGTCGGCATGGTTGTCTCCGATAAGATGGACAAAACCATCGTGGTCGCTATCAGAGAAAATGTCAGACATCCTCTCTACGCTAAAGTTATCAGAAGAACTTATAAGCTTAAAGCACACGACGAAAATAACGAGTGCAGAATCGGCGATAAAGTCGAAGTTATGGAAACAAGACCTCTCTCCAAAGATAAGAGATGGCGCCTCGTTTCTATCATCGAAAAAGCTAAATAATGCAGTAAAGGAGTACCAGATATGATTCAACAGCAGACCTTTCTGCAGGTAGCCGACAATACCGGTGCAAAAGAGATTATGTGTATCCGCGTTTTGGGCGGTACAGGCAGAAAATATGCCAATATAGGCGATGTTATAGTCGCTTCTGTTAAGAAAGCTTCTCCCGGCGGAATCGTTAAAAAAGGCGATGTTGTAAGAGCCGTTGTAGTTAGAAGCGTTCGCGGTCTCCGCAGAGCAGATGGCAGCTATATCAAATTCGACGAAAACGCAGCAGTTATCCTTAAGGATAAAGAAGATAAAAACCCCAGAGGTACCCGTATCTTTGGGCCCATCGCAAGAGAGCTCCGCGACAAGGAATACTCTAAGATCCTTTCGCTCGCTCCCGAAGTTCTGTAAGAAGGAGGAACTTGAATAATGAAAACGCTTCATATCAAAAAAGGCGATACCGTTCAGGTTATCTCCGGTAACAGCAAGGGTCAGAAGGGTAAAGTTCTCGAAGTTTCCCCCGCTGAAGGCAAAGCAATCGTTGAAGGCGTTAACATGGTTTCCAAACATGTTAAACCTCGCGGTCCTCAGCAGGCTGGCGGCATCGTTAAAACTCCCGGTCCCCTTTATACCTGCAAATTGATGGTTGTTTGCCACAAATGCGGCAAAGCTACTAGAGTTGGCTACCGTGTTGAAAACGGCAAAAAGATCAGATATTGCAAAAAATGCAATGAGAGCATATAACGGAGGAACGTACAAATGGCAAGATTAAAAGAATTTTATAAAAACGAAGTTGCTCCCGCTCTTATGAAGAAATTCGAATATAAGAGTTCTATGCAGATCCCCGAGATCAAGAAAGTTGTTATCAACGTTGCTTGCGGCGACGCTAAAGACAACAGCAAGATCATCGACGCTGTATCCAATGACCTCGGTATCATCACCGGTCAGAAACCTATCGTTTGTAAGGCTCGTAAATCCGTTGCGAACTTCAAAATTCGTAAAGGTATGCCTATCGGCGTTAAGGTAACTCTTCGCGGCGAAAGAATGTACGAATTTATCGACAGACTTTTCTCCGTTGCTCTTCCCCGTGTTCGTGACTTCCGCGGTATCAACGCTAACGCTTTTGACGGCAGAGGTAACTACTCTCTCGGTATCAAAGAACAGCTCATATTCCCCGAAATCGAATATGATAAGATCGACAAAGTCAGAGGCATGGATATTATGTTCGTAACGAGCGCAACCAAAGACGAAGAAGCTAAAGAACTTCTCACTCTTATGGGCGCACCGTTTGCTAAGTGATTCAGGAGGAACGGAAATGGCTAAAACTTCAATGAAGGTAAAGCAGCAGAGAGCTCCCAAATTCTCTGTTAGGGCCTACAACAGATGCAAGATCTGCGGCAGACCCCACGGCTATCTCAGAAAATACGGTATATGCCGAATTTGCTTCCGTGAGCTCGCCTACAAAGGCGAAATCCCCGGAGTCAAAAAGGCAAGCTGGTAATAACACTGACAGGAGGATTGCAAAATGCATATTACAGACCCTATTGCCGATATGCTGACCCGTATCCGCAACGCAAGCAGCGCTAAACACGAGACTGTTGATATCCCCGCTTCCAATATGAAGAAGCAGATCGCTCAGATTCTCGTTGACGAAGGCTATATCAAGTCTTACAACGTTGTGGACGATGGTAAACAGGGCATCATTAAGGTTTTCCTTAAATACGGCCCCAACAAAACCAAGGTCATCCAGGGCATGAAGAGAGTTTCCAAACCCGGCCTTCGCATCTACGTCGGCTCCGACGAGATCCCCAAGGTCATGAGAGGTCTCGGCGTTGCCATCGTTTCCACGTCTAAAGGTGTTATGACCGATAAGGCGGCTAGAAAAGAGAACGTAGGCGGCGAAGTCCTCGCGTTCGTTTGGTAAAATAGAGAGGATCAATAACAATGTCAAGAATTGGTAGAAAGACAATAAATATACCCGCCGGTGTAAACGTAACAATCACCGACGATAATACAATCACTGTACAGGGCGCTAAGGATACCCTTACCCGTACAATGCACCGCGATATGAAAATCGCAGTAGAAGGCGCAGAGATCACTGTTTCCCGTCCTTCCGAGAACAAGCTTCACAGAAGCCTTCACGGTTTGACCAGAACCCTCATCGCTAACATGATCGAAGGCGTTACCACCGGTTATTCCAAATCCCTCGAAATCCAGGGTATCGGTTACAAGGTAGTTAAAGAAGGCAACAAGATCGTTCTTACTATCGGTTTCTCTCACCCCGTTGTTTTCGAAGAAATTCCCGGTATCACACTCGAAGTTCCTAATGCTAACACCATCGTTGTCAAAGGTCCCGATAAGCAGATGGTAGGTCAGTTTGCTGCTGAAATCCGCGGCAAGAAACCTCCCGAACCGTACCATGGCAAAGGCATTCGTTATGTCGGCGAATTTGTCCGTCATAAAGAAGGTAAAGCTGGTAAGGGTAGCAAGAAGTAATTAGAAGGAGGAAATTAGGAAATGATCTCAAAAAAGGATTCCAACAAAGCAAGACTTCAGCGTCATAAGCGCATCCGTGGCAAAGTAAGCGGCTCTGCAGAAAGACCCCGTCTTTGCGTATTCAAATCCTCTAAACACATTTACGCTCAGATTATTGATGACGTAACCGGTAACACTCTTGTTGCTTGTTCCACCGTTGAAAAGGATTTTGCTGATATCTATGGCGGTAACAAAGATGCTGCTAAGAAGATCGGCGAAGAAATCGCTAAACGCGCTTTGAACAAAGGTATCAAAGACGTAGTATTCGACAGAGGCGGTTATCTTTATCACGGTCGTATTAAAGAACTCGCAGAAGGCGCAAGAGAAGGCGGACTTAACTTTTAAGTTTAGGAGGATATGATAAATGTACGATAAAATAGACCCGTCCACTTTGGACTTAAAAGTAAAGACCATTAACATCGCTCGCGTATCCAAAACCGTTAAAGGCGGACGTAAAATGAAATTCTCCGCTCTCGTCGTAGTTGGCGACGGCAATGGTGTTGTAGGCGTAGGTCTCGGTAAGTCCGTGGATATTATGTATGCCGTAAACAAAGCAGAGGAAGATGCTAAGAAAAACCTCGTAAGAGTTACTCTTATGGGTACCACCATTCCTCACGAACTCGTTGCTGAGTTCGGCGCAAGCTCCGTTGTTCTTAAACCCGCTCCCAAAGGTACCGGTATCATTGCCGGCGGCGCAGTAAGAGATATTCTCGAACTCGCAGGCGTTAAGGACATCAGAACAAAAGCTCTCCACTCTCGTAATCCCCAGAATCTCGCTCAGGCTACCATCAAAGGTCTTGCAAGCCTCAGAGATGCTAAACAGATTGCTGAGACCAGAGGCAAATCGATAAGAGAAATTTTAGGTTGAGGAGGACATTACAATGATTAAAATCACTCTTCAGAAAAGTCTTATCGGCAGACATGAAGACCATATCGCAACCGCTAAATCCTTGGGCCTCAAAAAGATCGGTGATGTAACCGTTCAGCCCAACAACGGTGCTACTATGGGTAAAATTAAGAAAATCTCTTACCTTATCAAGGTAGAAGAAGAATAAGGAGGCCCACTATGAAAATTCACGATCTCGCACCTGCTCCCGGTTCCGTAAAGGAAGCGAAGAGAAAAGGTAGAGGTGCCGGCTCCGGTAACGGTAAAACCGCAGGCAAAGGTCATAAAGGCCAGAACGCACGTTCCGGCGGCGGCGTAAGACCCGGCTTCGAAGGCGGCCAGATGCCCCTTCAGAGAAGACTTCCTAAGAGAGGCTTCCGCAACTATCCCTTCAGAAAAGAATATCAGATCGTTAACATCGATTTCCTTAACATTTTCGATGACAACACTGTTGTAACTGCTGAAGAACTCCTTGCAAAAGGATTTATCGATAATATCGAAACCCCTGTTAAGATCTTGGGCGACGGTATCCTCGAAAAGAAATTAACAGTAAAGGCTAACAAATTTTCCGAGTCAGCCAAGCAGAAGATAGAAGCAGCCGGCGGGAAAGTTGAGGTGCTTTAAGGGTGGGCATACTCGAAACCTTAAGAAACGCATGGAAAATCGCGGACCTGAGGAAAAAGATCATCTACACCCTGTTTATTATCCTTCTCTTCAGAGTCGGTAGCTCGATTCCCGTTCCGTTTATCAACGCAGAGGCTCTTGAAGTGTATTTCAGCTCTCAGGGAAGCCTTCTTGGTTACCTGAATATGCTTTCAGGTAACGCTCTTACCGAAGGTACAATCTTTGCGCTGACAATTCAGCCTTACATCAATGCAAGCATTATCATTCAGCTTCTTACAATTGCTATCCCCGCCCTTGAACGTCTTTCCAAAGACGGCGGCGAGGAAGGCCGTAAGAAGATCAATCAGATAACCCGTTATACAACTGTTGCAATCGCTCTTATTCAGGCGTTCGGTTACCTCGTAACCCTTAAATCAACAGCTAACGGTGCTGCAGCTCTTACTCCTGTTGCAGGTTTCCCCGGATTCCTTCAGCAGCTCGCGATCGTCCTCGTTCTCGTAGCAGGCTCCTGCCTCGTTATGTGGCTCGGTGAAAGCATCAACGAAAAGGGTATCGGCAACGGTATCTCCATGATCCTTTTTGCTTCCATCGTTTCCAGAGGACCCGCAATCGTTATGAGCCTTGTTTACAACATCCAGATGGGTAAATGGTACATTCCCCTTGTTGTTCTCGTTATGGCTCTCCTCATTCTCGCGTTCATCGTATTTATGGACAGCGCAGAAAGAAGAATTCCGATCCAGTACGCTAAACGTCAGATCGGCAGAAAAATGTATGGCGGCCAGAGCACTCACTTGCCTATCAAAGTAGTTATGACCGGTGTTATGCCTATCATCTTTACTTTTGCTATCATCAGCATTCCGGCAACTATTGCTCAGTTCGTTCCTAACT
>CAJGDF010000014.1 GCA_904502105.1 uncultured Clostridia bacterium | reverse complement strand
CGGAGTACCCGTTTTGAAGCGCATCATCGAAACGCCCTTGTCTTCAATGCTTTTTGTAAGCTTCGTTGCCGCAAACATTCCGTCGGGGCCGCCGCAGAATGAGTGGTCACCGACGATTATTCTGCCGTTCAGGTATGTGCCTGTGCAGATTATTGCCGCTTTTACGCTGAACACCGCGCCCAGATGCGTAACAACACCCGTAACTGCGCCGTCCTCTGTTAAAATATCAACGATCTCTGCCTGCTTCATCGAAAGATTTTCCTGCTTTTCGAGAACGTGCTTCATGACCTTCTGATATTCGCGTCTGTCTGCCTGAATACGGAGAGAATGGACCGCAGGGCCCTTGCCGAGGTTCAACATTCGGCTCTGAAGAAAAATTTTGTCGGCGCTCTTTGCCATTTCGCCGCCGAGCGCGTCTATTTCACGGACAAGATGACCCTTTGCCGTGCCGCCTATCGAGGGGTTGCAGGGCATGTTTGCAACAGCGTCCATGTTTATTGTGAAAAGTATCGTTTTCATGCCGAGACGTGCGCAGGAAAGTGCCGCTTCAACACCCGCATGTCCCGCACCGATAACAGCTATGTCGTAGCTGTTATTGCAATTTGTCTGATTATTGTTTTCCAAGCTCATTTTCAGCCTTCTGTCGTTATTTTAATAAATCCGTATTTTTCGGCGAACTTAACTCTTGCGATGCCTTCTTTGAAGGTGTCTGCTTCGTGAAGTCCGAAGGAGATAACGAGGTTGCCCTCTTTGTCAATGTATCCCCATGATCCGTCATAGCTTTTAACAGGTGCGTAACCGTCGGAAAAGTTTCCTGCTTCGAGGTATTTGGGGGTAACGGCAACTTCACCGCTTTCATCGATAAAGCCGAAAGCCAGACCCGTGTCTCCGAAGACCGAAACTCTCGCCATGCCGTCGTTAAAATCATATGCATTAAGATATTTGCCGCTTATTTCTTCGCCTGCGGTGTTGATGTAGCTGTACTGCGAGCCGTCGTAAACAACGCTGAAGCCGTCCTTGAAATCCTCGGCTTTTGCCCATGCGGGTTCGATAACATATTCGCTGCTCTTGTCGATAAAGCCCCAGAGACCGTCGGCGTTTTCAACAGCGCAGAGACCTTCTGAAAAGCTTGAGCTGTCGTCAAATTTTTCTTCGATAACGTAATTGCCGTCGGTTCCGATAAAGCCGCTTAAATAATCGGTGAAAACCTCCGCAAGTCCGTCGGAAAAGTCGGAAGCTCTGCCGTATGTTAATTCACCGAGCAAAGTGCCGTCGGCTTTGATATAGCCGAACCAGTTGTCAAGCTCAACTACCGCAAGACCTTCGGAGAAGGGACGGATGATGTCGAATGTCGGGTTGCAGAGCTTGTTGCCCTCGGTGTCGATAATGCAGTATTTATAATTTAACATGACCGAGGCTCTGCCTTCGGAAAACTTGTTTGCCGCTTCAAAATCGCCTTTGACAGCAACGTTGCCCTCGGTGTCGATATAATTCCAGGCATATCCTGTCTGAACAGCGCAAAGGCCTTCGGAAAATGCGCCGACACTGTCGTAAATGCAGGGGATAACAAGCTCGCCGTCAGTGTTTATAAAGCCCCACTTGCCGTCTTTTTTAACACCTGCAAGACCTTCGGAAAAATCGTTCGCATTGTCCCAGTTTATCTCGCCCAGAAGCTCAAAGCCGTCAGCTTCAAGCTCGTAAGAGCAGGAGCAGAGCATAATAACGGATAAAAGTAAAACCAAAAGAGAGATAACAGTTTTTTTCATTGGTGGTCTCCTATGTATTTATTTCATTATGTTAACAAGAGTACCAACGCCCTCAAGCTCGATCTCGATAACGTCGCCGCGGACCATCGGACCTACGCCTTTGGGAGTACCCGTTGAAATAATATCGCCCTTTTCGAGGGGGAACGCCTGAGAGATAAACTCAACGAGCTTCTGCGCGGAGTGCATCATCAAAGCGGTGGTGCTGTCCTGCATTATCTTGCCGTTGAGACGCGACTGAATGTGAAGATTGCCGTAGTCAAGCCCTGTTGCAACAAAGGGACCCATCGGGCAGAAGGTCTCGAGGTTCTTGCCGCGAAGCCACTGACCGTCCGCACGCTGAATATCTCTTGCGGTAACGTCGTTTAAGCAGGTGACACCGAAGATATATTCGTCGGCTTGCTCTGCTTTAACATCCTTGCAGTGCTTGGAGATAACGATAGCCATCTCGCCCTCAAAGTCGATACGCTCGGAGATCGGGTGGTTTTCGATGCCGTCGTTCATGCCGATGACGGTGTGCGGAAATTTGTTGAAAAGAGTGGGGTTTTCGGGAACGGGTCTGTCGCCGAATTCCTTGATATGATCGTAATAATTAAGGCCTACCGCTATGATCTTTGAGGGAACGGTCGGCGGAAGGATCTTTATGTCCGAAAGAAAGTATTCCCCGTCGGTCGGCTGCGCTCCGTCAAGAAAATCGCCGTCAAGTTCAATTATTCTCTGCTCGTTTTCGGGGTCGATAAGTCCGAATCTGATCTCGTTATCGGGAGTTAAAAATCTGAGGTATTTCATGGGAGAGATTCCTTTCTGAATCAATGTTTTAATGTTAAGCCGTGAGTATTTTGTTTAACGCATATCACGTATCACTTTTAATCCTTTTTCTTCACATTTTTTTTCCACACATTCTGTAATAAACATTTTCATGGGCGGAAAATAAAGGTTTTCGGAAAACGTTCCGTAAAAGCGCATAAAATCGGGATAATAACTGTTGAGAGCCGTTTGAAAAAGCGGCTTCTGCTTTTCGGTAAGGCGCAGTGACGGGTCAAAAACGATAAGCTCCGCGCCCGATGCGGCGGCTTTTTCAGTAAGACGCAGGACCGCACTCACCGAGTCGGTAATATACGGTATTACGGGGCTTATTATAACTCCGCAGCGAATGCCCGAAGCCGAGAGCCTGTTTATCATCTCAAAGCGAAAAGAGGGCAGGGGAGTGTCCGGCTCAAAAACGGGGCTTACGTTATCCTCGCAGAATATGGGGATAAAAACCGTTGCTCCCGAACGTCCGGCAATAGTTGAAATAAGCCCTGCATCCCGCAGGATCAGATCGCTTTTTGTTATGACGGTTATGGGATTTTTCAGGTCGTACATTATCTCGAGCGCACGCTCCGTCAGCCTGAAAACAGACTCCTGCGGCGGATAGCAAAGACCGTTGAGACCGAAGCAGATGTTTGTCCCCGAAGGCGCGTTTGAAATAATGGCTTTTTCAAGCTCGTATTTCAGCGGCGCGGTCACTTGAGAGCGTGAAAAAAGAATGTCCTTTTCGGTTACGTGACCCATGTACGGCGAACAGTATACTTCCGCTCCGAAAAAACCGTTTTCCGTTGATCTGCACAGCGCGGATGTGTTCATTTTTTCATTATAAAGTATATCATACTTTTCCTCCGATTTCAATAAAAATTAAAAAATTTAGAAATAATGTTCCAAAAAAAATTTATCAAACAGTCTTGACGATTAAATAAAAAAGTGGTATATTAAAAGAGATACATATCTTTATATTAAATATATAGTTAACATCCCTTAATCCGACATAAAATCCCGCATTTATTCTGCCCCGAAAATATAAGGTTATTCCGGTATTCATATTGCGGTATAAAAAGTCGGTATACGATCAACAGTTATGAAATCATTTTTCCGTTCACTCAGCCCTTCGGCGATATTTATCGCAGGCTTTTTTATAATAATCGTTTCAGGCGCGGTCCTTCTTTCTTTGCCCGTTTCGTCCGCGTCGGGTGATGTTACGCCATTTTTCAATTCGCTCTTCACTGCCGTTTCGTCAACGTGCATTACGGGGCTTGTCGTTTACGATACTTTTACGCACTGGAGCTTTTTCGGCCAGGCGGTGCTTCTTTTTCTCATTCAGGTCGGCGGCCTCGGTTTTATGACGGTCGCGGCATCGTTTGCTCTCATTTTCAGAAAAAATGTCGGCCATAAAGAACGTATGATGCTCGTGCAGACGTTCAACCTCAACGATATGTCGGGCGTTGTAAAGCTTTTTAAGCATATCGTTGTCGGAACATTCTCGTTTGAGGGCGCGGCGGCGGTCATTTTGGCTTTCAGATTTATCCCCGATTACGGGATTGCGGGCGGCATATGGCGAGGCGCTTTTATTTCGGTCTCGGCTTTCTGCAATGCGGGCTTCGATCTTATGGGAACGCCCGACAGCCTTTTCCCGTCTCTTACCGCGTATGCGGACGATCTTGTTGTTAATCTTACGGTCTGCTCGCTCGTTGTTATCGGCGGTCTCGGCTTTCTTGTATGGGATGAGATATTTTCGGGCAAGGGCTTCAAGAAAATGTCAGTTCAGTCAAAGATCGTTATTATTTTCTCTTTCTCTCTCATCGTTATCGGCACTGCCGCGATATTTCTTTTTGAGTTTAACAATCCCGAAACTCTCGGCCCTCTTTCCGCAAAAGGAAAATTTCTCGCTTCGCTCTTTCAGTCCGTTTCTCCGAGAACAGCAGGCTTCAACACGGTCGATCTTTCGTCTCTTACCGAAGAATCGATGATAGTTTTCATTCTTCTCATGTTTATCGGCGGCTCGTCGGGCTCAACGGCGGGCGGTGTTAAAACAAACACGGTAGCCGTCCTCTTTTTTGCAACCGTTTCGGTTCTCTGCGGACGGAAAGAGGCTGTTGTTATGAAGCGAAGAATAGCGCAGGATACAGTTCTTCGCGCGTTTGCCCTCGTTTTTCTTTCGATAACGATACTGCTCTTTTGCTCGTTTGCGGTTTCCGTCATAGAGGATGTCAGCTTTATTGCGGCGCTTTTTGAGTGTACGTCTGCGTTCTGTACCGTCGGCTGCACGCTCGGGCTCACACCGTCTCTGTCTGCGGCATCTCTCGTTATCCTGATGCTTCTGATGTTTCTCGGAAGAGTCGGTCTTCTTACGGCTTCGGTAGTTTTGTTTGAACGTCAGCATTCAAACAGCAATCTTGTCAGCTACCCCGAAGCAAAAATAATCATTTCGTAATGCATGACAAAGAAAGGAAGGCTTTCATAAGCGAAAGCCACGGTGTTAAAATGAAATCGTTTGCAGTTATAGGCCTTGGCAGATTCGGTTCAAGCCTTGCTCTTAAATTGAGCGAGCTTGGTGCGGAAGTCCTTGCCGTTGACAGCAGAATGTCTGTTGTTGAAGAAATAAGCGAACACGTCACACAGTCGGTCTGCGGCGACTTTACGGATGAAAGAGTCCTTCGTTCACTTGAGATCGGCAGCTTCGACTGCGCAATAGTCTGCATCTCCGAAAATATCGAAGCAAGCATTCTTATAACGTCTCTTCTCAAATCGCAGGGTGTACGCTACGTTGTTGCAAAAGCGAAAAGCGAGCTTCATGCGAAGGTTTTAAGGCAGATAGGCGCCGATAACGTCGTTTTCCCCGAAAAGGATTTCGGCATCAAGCTTGCGCAGAACCTCTGCTCGTCAAATATCCTCGATTTTATCGAGCTTTCGGATAAATTCTCCATTATGGAAATGAAAATGCCGTCGGCATGGGTAGGCAAAACGCTTATCGAGCTTGACGTAAGAAAAAAATACAGAATAAACATCGTCGCCGTAAAGGACCCCGAATCGGGCTTCATCGACGTATCCCCGAACCCCTCCGCTCCGCTTGAGCAGGGCAGGATACTCGTTGTTATCGGCGCAACCGAAGATATAAAGAAGATCTCAAAATGATTAAGAATATAACAAGCGTAAAAAATCCGCTTATCATGCAGACTGCCGCCCTCAAAACCGAAGGCACCGAAAAAGAATTTCTGCTTGAAGGCGATAAATTTATCAACGATACCGATCCCCGCGATATCATCCGCATATTTTCAACAGACAAGGATCTCTGCTATCAGTACGAAAACAAGGGGTGCGAGGTTTACGAGGTATCGGAAAACGTTCTTGCAAAGCTTTCGGGCGAAAGCTCACGCTCAAGGCTTATCGCAGTCGTTAAAAAACATCCTGCAGAACGCCCCGAAAAGCTGCTTTTGCTCGACGGTATCCAGGACCCCGGCAATGTCGGAACGATGATCCGCACCGCTTTTGCCTTTGGCTTCGGCGTTATCTGCGGAAACGGAACGGCAAACCCGTATCTTCCGAAGGTCGTAAGATCGACGGCAGGCGCCGTGTGCAGAGCATACGTTGAAAAAGCGGAGCTTACAGCCGTTATCCCCGAGCTTAAAGCGGACGGCTATCTTGTATGCGGCTCGGCTCTCGACGAAAGGGCGCGCGCGGCCGAAAAAACAGACGGCAAGGCGGCTCTCATCATCGGAAGCGAGGGCAGGGGCATGTCAGAAGAGGTTTCGGCTCTTTGCGACAGAACGTATTACATCCCCATAAAAAATGTTGAATCCCTCAACGCTGCGGTTGCGGCAGGGATACTGATGTATAAAGTTAACAGTTAACGTTACAGAACGAAAGAAGCAGAAATGTACAAGAACGAACAGTTATATGCGCTCTGGATGATAGACCGTGCATGGCATCACAGGGCAACGCTTTATAAAACCGTAAGCAAATTCAATTCTGCAGAAGAGGTTTACTTTTGCAGCAAAAACGGCTTCGGACCCGAATTTACGGGATTTGAGACCGAGCTTTTTGCAGATAAAAATCTTGAATCGGCACAGCGACGTCTCGACTACTGCAACAGACACGGTATACGTGTTCTGCCTTTCGGTGAGCGTGATTATCCGCTGAAGCTGAGAAATATAGATAAGCACCCGTGCGCCCTTTTTATTAAGGGAACGTTCCCTGCGTTTGACGATATTCCTACCGTCGGCATCGTCGGAACAAGAGATGCCTGCGAGCACAGCAGAAAGGTCGCCGCGGCATTTTCCTACGAGCTTTCGTCTGCGGGCGTGCTTGTTGTAAGCGGAATGGCAAAGGGTATAGATACTGCGGCGCATAAAGGCGCGCTTTTGTGTGAGCATCCCACCGTAGCGGTCTTTGCGGGCAGTGTTGAACGCGTTTACCCTTCGGAAAATCAGGAGCTTTACGAGCGTATAATAGCAAACGGCGCGGTCGTTTCGGAATACGCACCCGGAATAGAAGTAAGATCGTATATGTTTGTTGAAAGAAACCGTATAATCAGCGGACTTTCCGACAGCGTGGTCGTTGTTGAATCCGACCTTAAAGGCGGCTCGATGACTACTGCGGCACACGCTCTCAAGCAGAAGAGAACTCTTTTTGCTGTTCCCGGTCCGTTATACACAAAAGAATTTGCGGGCTCAAACAGTCTTTTCTGCAAGGGTGCGCTTCCGGCTGTTTTTTCGGACGATATCCTGAGGCATCTTGATGAAAAGTACGATTACCCCAAGGTAAAAAGACGTTCAAAGCTTACTCCCGCATACCTTTACGACTCTCATGCGGTTTTGGAGACCGAAAATCCGGGCGCTAACGATACATCCGTTGAGAACCTTTACCTCGATAAAGAAAAAGAAAGCCCAAAGGTAAAAGAGAAAAAAGAACCGGTAACCTTCAAGCCCGAGGTCACTCCCGTTCCCAAACCGAAAAAAACCGAAATAAAAAAGTCATACGTTGAAATAATAAAAGAGCTTGATGATGTTACAAGCGACGATGAACGAAATGTTCTCGGCTATCTTGTAAGACACGGCGAAGCATCCACCGATGAGCTTTGCGGGAAGCTCGATATGGATTTTTCGCAGGCCATAACAGCTCTCGGCATGCTTGAGCTTAACGGCTATTGTTACGGCAACGGCGGCTCCGTATTCAAGCTTTCAGCAGAAAAGGCAGAGCTTTTTGGCACAGATAAATAATTGATCAACATAAATCCTTCAAACACACAGAAAGGCAGGCATTCCCAAACGGAATCCACGGATAAGAAAATGGCAACAAAAAAAGAAACCGAACTTAAACCTGCCGCAGAAAAGAAAACTGCGACGAAGAAAACAACGGCAAAGTCAACCGAAAAAAAGACTAAAACCGCCGCTAAACCGACAAAAAATCTTCTTATAATCGAATCTCCCAACAAAATCAAGTCGATCAAAAAGATCCTCGGCTCAAAATACGAGGTTCTTTCGTCGAAGGGACATATCCGCGATCTTCCGTCGTCCCGTCTCGGCGTTGATATCGAGGGCGGATTCGAGCCCGAATATATCGTTTCGAGAAAAGACGGCAAATCTGCAGTTTTAAAAGAGCTCAAAGCCGCTGCAGCCGCAAGCAAGCACGTTTACCTCGCAACCGACCCTGACCGTGAGGGTGAAGCTATCGCATGGCATCTTGCAAGTCTTCTCGGTCTCGATCCTGAAGAAAATATCAGAGTTACGTTCAATGAAGTAACAAAAGCCGCAGTCACCGCAGGCGTTGAAAACCCGAAAAGCATCAACATGAACAGGGTTTCCGCACAGCAGGCAAGACGTGTTCTCGACAGAATAGTGGGCTATAAATTAAGCCCGTTCCTCTGGAAAAAGGTTAAAACAGGTCTTTCCGCAGGCCGTGTTCAGTCTGTTGCAACAAAGCTTATCGTTGACCGTGAACGTGAGATCGAAGCGTTTGATCCCGAAGAATACTGGACTCTTGAGGCTGTTTTCGCAAAGGCAAACAAGGAATTTACCGCTAATTTCTTCGGCACATCCGAAGGTAAGATGGCTATTCACAACAATGACGAGATGAACGCTCTTCTTGCCGATATCGAAAATACCGAGTACAGCGTTGCGTCCGTTAAAAAAACAGAGCGTGTACGTCAGCCTAATCCTCCGTTCACAACCTCCTCCCTTCAGCAGGAAGCGTCCGCGCGTCTTAATATGCGTCCCCAGAGAGCAATGAGCATCGCGCAGAACCTCTACGAAGGTATCGAGGTCAAGGGCAAGGGCGCTGTCGGTCTTATCACCTATATGAGAACCGACTCTTTACGTGTGTCCGATGAGGCGCGTATGTCTGCCGAAAACTTTATCAAGGAAACATACGGCACAGAGTTTTACCCTGCACAGCCCCGTGTTTTCAAAACAAGAGCTACCGCACAGGATGCGCACGAAGCTATCCGTCCCACAGATGTTACTTTAACACCTGCCATCCTCCGCGAAAGCCTTACCTCCGAGCAGTACCGTCTTTACAAAATGATCTGGGAACGCTTCGTTGCTTCTCAGATGGCTTCCGCTCTTTATCAGGGCACAAGCGTTGATGTTAACGCAAAAGGTAAAAATTCAAACAAAGAATATATATTCAGAGCGTCCGACTCAAAATTGGTATTCCCCGGCTTTACCGCGGTTTACAATTACGGCGACGACGAGGAAAAATCCTCCAAGCGTCTGCCCGAAATGGCAGTGGGCGATAATCCCGAGCTTCGCAATCTCAAGCCCGAGCAGAAATTTACACAGCCCCCGTCACGCTACACCGAGGGTTCTCTCGTTAAAGCGCTTGAAGAATACGGCATAGGCAGACCGTCAACGTTTGCAACTATCGTCGGCACCATAATCGAGAGAAGATACGTTGAAAAAGAGGGCAAGCTTCTCCGCCCCACCGCTCTCGGTAATATAACAACAGACGTTTTGACCGAAAACTTCAGCAATATCGTTGATATCGCATTTACCGCAGGCATGGAAACAGAGCTTGACGAGATCGAAGAGGGCAACAAATCTTATCTCGACACCATGAACGGCTTCTACGGCGGTTTTGCGGACGATCTTTCCGCTGCCGAAAAGAAGCTTGACGGCGTTAAGGTAGAGGTTCCCGATGAGGAAAGTGACGTTATATGCGATAAATGCGGCTCAAGAATGGTCTACAAGGTAAGCCGCTTCGGCAGATTCCTCGCCTGCCCGAATTACCCCGAATGTAAAAACACAAAATCGATCATCGTTGAAACAGAGGGCGACTGCCCCGTTTGCGGCGGAAAAATCCTTGTTCGCCGTTCAAAAGCAGGCAAAACATACTACGCCTGCGAAAAAGGCAGCGAATGCGGCTTTATGACATGGGACCTTCCCACAAAAGAAAAATGTCCGCAGTGCGGCTCAACGCTTTTCAGAAAATTCAACCGCCTCTACTGTCAGAAGGACGGCTGCGGCTATGAGGGAAAAGCAGAGAAGAAAAATTAAGTGTTAAGTGTTGAGTTTTGAGTGTTAAGTTGAAAAAAACTTACCGCTTATCACTTATAACTTATAACTTTCCACTTATTTATTCGGAGGTTTGTATGCCCAAAACAGTCTTTATAACCGGCGGCGCGAAGGGTATCGGTGCGGGATGCGCCGAGGCATTCGCAAAAAAGGGGTATAATATTGCCGTTAACTATAAAACAAGTGTCGGCGCGGCAGAGGAGCTTAAAGCAAGGCTTGAGGCTATGGGTGCAAGTGTTTTAACGCTTGCAGGCGACTGTTCAAACGAAAAAAGAGTTAACGAAATGATCGCCGAGACCGAAAAGGCTTTCGGAAAGATAGACGTTCTTGTAAATAACGCCGGCATCAGCCTCATCAAGCTTTTTACCGACACCACCGAGCAGGACTGGGATAATATTTTTTCAAACAATCTCAAAAGCGCGTTCCTTTGTTCAAAAGCCGTTTGCCGCGGCATGATAAATAACGGCGGCGGCGCGATAATAAACGTTTCCTCGATGTGGGGGATAACGGGCGCATCGTGCGAGGTTGCGTATTCGGCATCAAAGGCAGGTATGATAGGGCTCACAAAGGCTCTCTGCAAGGAGCTTTCGCTGTCGAACATCCGTGTCAACTGCGTTTGTCCCGGCGTTATAATGACCGATATGAACGCCTCGCTCGGCGACGATGTCCTTTCAGATCTTACGGAAGAAATACCGCTTTCCCGTCTCGGAACACCCGAGGATGTTGCCGAAGCAGTCGTTTTTCTTGCGGAAGCAAAATACGTCACGGGGCAGATCCTTGCCGCTGACGGAGGAATGACCGTTTAGATCAATGAATAATGAATGATGAATAATGAAAAACGAATAATTCGGCGGTAAGATCTGAATTATTCCGGGAGTTTAACTGTGGATAAATTAACAATAAACGTAATCGGTGCAGGGCTTGCGGGCTGTGAAGCGGCATGGCAGGCGGCACAGAGAGGGGCTCACGTCCGTCTTTACGAAATGAAGCCCAAAAAGAAGATACCTGCGCATAGCTCCGAGGATTTCTGCGAGCTTTGCTGTTCAAACTCTTTCCGTGCCGAGGGCTTGTCAAACGCTATCGGCCTGTTGAAAGAAGAGCTTCGTGCGATGGGCTCCCTTATAATGAAATGCGCGGATGCCACCCGTGTTCCCGCAGGCGGTGCGCTTGCGGTTGACAGAGATGCGTTCCCGAAAATGGTCACCGAGCATATAAAAAACCATCCGAATATCGAAATAATCGAAGAGGAAGTAACATCTCTCGATTTTTCGGAGCCTACCGTTATAGCATCCGGGCCTTTAACATCCGAGCCTCTTGCGAATGCGATCGTTGAATTTTTCGGCGGCGACGGGCTTCACTTTTTCGATGCGGCGGCTCCTATCGTTTCTGCGGAAAGCATAAACATGGATAAAGCATACCTTGCTTCACGCTACGGCAAGGGTACGCCCGACTATATCAACTGCCCGATGTCCGAGGAAGAATACGATGCTTTTTACAGAGAGCTTATCTCCGCGCAGACCGTTGAGATGAAAGACTTTGAAAACAACGTTTTCGAGGGCTGTATGCCTGTTGAAATAATGGCATCGAGAGGCCGTGACACGCTTCTTTTCGGACCGCTCAAGCCTGTAGGTCTCCCCGACCCGAAAACAGGTAAAACTCCCTTTGCGGTCGTTCAGCTCCGTAAGGATAACGCCGAATCGTCGATGTACAACCTCGTAGGATTTCAGACTCACCTCAAATTCCCCGAACAGCGCCGTGTTTTCGGCATGATACCCGGTCTTGAAAATGCAGAGTTCGTCCGCTACGGTGTTATGCACAGAAATACATATATCGACTCGCCCCGTCACCTCACCGCCGCTTTTGAAGCGAAAAAGCGTAAGGGTCTGTTCTTTGCCGGACAGATGACAGGTGTTGAGGGCTATATCGAAAGCTGCTCGTCGGGCTTTGTTGCCGGCATCAACGCAGTAAGAGAAGAGCCGTATATATTCGATCCCAAAACCGCTATCGGCTCGCTCGCGCATTATATCAGTAATCAGACAGTCGTTGATTTCCAGCCCATGAACGTAAACTTCGGCATTTTCCCGCCGCTTGAATTTACGGGTAAAAAGCCGAAAAAGGCTGACAGAAAAGAAATGTACTCCCAGCGCGCGCTCGAAATAATCAAAAACACCGAATTTTATATAAAAGAGGAAGAAGACAAATGAAAATAATAGTAGACGTAATGGGTGCGGACAATTCCCCCGACGTTATGGTCAAAGCCGCCGTAAGAGCAGTAAAAGAGCTTTCCGCTCAGATAATCCTTGTCGGTGACGAAAAAGAGATAAACCGTGTTCTTTCCGAAAATAAGCTTTCTTCCGCAGATCTTCAGATCGTTAATGCAAATGATGTTATAACAATGGAAGACGACCCCATTTCCGTCCGCAAAAAGCCCGAATCCTCGCTTGCCGTTTGCCTCAACCTTCTCAAAAACGGCGAGGGCGATGCTCTCGTTTCCGCAGGCAATTCAGGCGCTCTTCTCGTTGGCGCAACACTTTTCGTACGCTGCATCAAGGGTGTCCGCCGCGCGGCAATGGCTCCCGTTATGCCTGTTAAAAACGGTATGCTTATGATCGCAGACTCCGGCGCAAACATCGAATGTAAGCCCGAAATGCTCGAACAGTTCGCGGTTATGGGCTCTGTTTATATGAAAAACGTGCTCGGTATCAATAATCCCCGTGTCGGCCTCGCAAATAACGGCGCGGAGGAAACAAAGGGCACAGATCTTTATGTTGAAACACATAAGGTGTTAAAAGAAAATAAAAATATCAATTTTGTCGGCAACGTTGAGGGCAGGGGAGTGCCGATGGGCGAGTGCGATGTTCTCGTCTGCGACGGCTTTACAGGAAACCTTATCCTTAAAACATACGAGGGCGCAGGCAAGATGTTTGCCGATGAGATAAAAAATATGTTCAAAAAGAACATCATCTCAAAGATCGGCGCGCTTTTCGTTCTCGGCGGCATAAAGGATCTCAAAAAGCGTATGGACTATAAAGAGATCGGCGGCGCTGTAATTCTCGGTATTTCAAAGCCCGTTATCAAGGCTCACGGCTCGTCCGACGAAAAAGCGTTCTTCAGCGCGATACGTCAGGCTGTAAACTTCGTTTCGACCGATGTTATATCAAAGATCAGCGACGAAATGGGAAAGGAAGCCTGAATTTATGCAGATATTTGAACGCTTAAAGCCGATCCTTGCCGATATTTTCGATGTTGATGAAGACGAGCTCACACCGAAAACAGATCTTTTCGAAGACCTCGGTGCTGACGAATACGACATGATCGAGATTGAAATGATAATCGAAGAGGAGTTTGACGCCACCGTAAAGCTCCCCAAAAAAGGCTCTCTTAATATAGCAAAGCTTTGCACGTTAATTGAACAGTGATAGTATTTGTTTTTTTTCGGTGTCAGACAAGTATTGTCTGTGTGATATAAAAAATTGAAAGAGGGTCAATTATTATATGAGAAATATGAAAATTGATGCCAACGGTACAGAGATTACAGTAATCGGAAATATCGTAAATGAAGAAGCGTATGTTTCTTTGACGGATATTGCCAAATATAAAAATCCGGAAAACGCATTTATCGTAATCGCAAACTGGATGCGCAATTATTCAACGATTGCATTTTTAGGACTATGGGAGCAAATTCATAATCCTGATTTTAAACCTATCGAATTCGATAGGTTTAAGGCAGAAGCCGGTGATAATGCATTTACGTTAACACCTCAACAATGGATACGTGCAACAAATGCAATTGGTATCATTTCCAAATCGGGTAGATACGGTGGAACATATGCACATACCGATATTGCTTTTGAGTTTGCTTCGTGGATCTCTCCCGAATTTAAGCTTTATATAATAAAGGATTTTCAGCGATTAAAGAAGGATGAATCGGAAAAGCTTGCGTTAGGATGGGATGTAAAAAGAGAATTGACGAAAATCAATTATCGTATACATACTGATGCGGTAAAAGAATTTTTGATTTCTCCTACATTATCAGCGCAGGAAATGGCTTTTACCTATGCCTCTGAAGCTGATGTTCTCAACGTTGCTTTATTCGGTCAGACGGCAGCCGATTGGAGACAGGAAAAAGGTATAAGCGGCAAAACTCCCAATATCAGAGATTTTGCTTCGGCAGAAGAGTTGGTTGTTCTTATCAATCTTGAAGATACAAATGCTGATCTGATAAGAAAAAATGTGCCGCAAATTGAAAGATTAAAAATATTAAGAGAAAAAGCATACCGTCAACTGGAAATTCTTAAGAAAAATCATTTACAAATAGAAACTTTGAAAAAAAATCTTTTCGGAAGTTCAGATAAATGATGTTTTACCCATACTGAAAATATTACAGAATAAATAATCAAGAAAGGACCGCTTTCGCAGAGAAAGCAACGTACATGGAAATCAAAAGCACCATTATACCCGAAGTTAAAATAAAGGTTGAAAATCTCGAAAAAAGAATAAATTACGTTTTTAAAAACAAACAGCTT
>CAJGDF010000013.1 GCA_904502105.1 uncultured Clostridia bacterium | reverse complement strand
GTTTTGTCTTTGAAAATTAAATTTTATTGTTTTTAGTCAAAAGCTTCATCGCCTCAATATATCCGTCAAAGCCTTTTCCTTTGACGGTCGCCACGCAAGCCTGCCTGATATACGATATCTTTCTGAATTCATCTCGCGTGTCGGGGTCGGAGATGTGGACTTCGACCGTTGGAATGCCGACCGCTTTGACCGCATCCAGAAGTGCAACGCTCGTATGAGTGTACGCCGCAGGGTTGATGACGATGCCGTCGAAAACTCCGTAAGAGTTTTGTATCTCGTCAACGATTGCGCCCTCGTGGTTAGACTGAAAGAATTTTATTTCAACATTTAAACGTTCAGCTTCTTTGGTTATCATTTCAACAAGGTCGGCATATGTTTTTGAACCGTATATTTCGGGTTCGCGTATTCCGAGCATGTTGATATTCGGGCCGTTAATCACGAGAATTTTCACAAAAATCACTCCAAATCTTTTCTGCGGTATTTTTTGCCGTATCGGAATTTTCAACAAACGTATCTCTGAAAGCGTCGTACATCGGACGTCTTTTTTTGTACATCTCCGAAAGATCTTTTCCTTTTGAGAGCGGTCTTCCGTCTGTTGCAAGAAGCGTCAGATCACGCATTATTTCGTAGATCCTGCCGTTTTGCTTTAAATATGCATAGTTTTTTTCAACAGTAACAGCACCGCCGCCTGTAACGATTATCTTGCCCGATTGCTTGCCCGCCTGTTCAAGTATTTCGCTTTCGATTGAACGGAAAACGCTTTCTCCGTCATCAGCAAAAATTTGAGGGATACTTTTTCCTGCGGCTTTTACGATCATTTCGTCTGTTTCAAGAATTTCTCTTCCGGTTAATCTTGCAAGCTCTTTACCGACAGTCGTTTTTCCGCTTCCGGGCATACCTATAAGAACTATATTTTCGCTCTCTTTTGCCATTTCTGCGGTTATTTTATCTGTTATATCGTTGCTGATCTCTTTGTCGAAAAAGTATTCTGCCGCCATTTTTGCCTGCGCTACAAGCATCGAAAGCCCACCGATATTTTTTATACCAAGCTCTTCGGCATCCAATAAAAGACGTGTACGCAAAGGATTGTAGATCATATCTGCAACGCCCACGCAGTTTTTGAAATTTTTCAGATCGATCGCAGACTGTCCGTTGTTCGGAAACATACCGACGGGGGTGGTGTTGATGATAATGTCGGCATCAAAATGTTTTTCGATGTTTTCGTAATTGTCTTCGCCGCTTCGAGAGATGATAAAAAGGCTTTTTGCTCCGAGTTCTTTAACGCAGAAGCACGCTGTTTTGCTCGCTCCTCCACTGCCTAAAACAAGAACTTTTTTGTCTTTAACATCGATCCCGCCTTTTTCTAACATATGGCAAAATCCGAATTTATCCGTGTTGTATCCGAAGATTTTACCGTTTCTGCGAACTATTGTGTTGACAGAGCCTATCTGCATTGCTTCGGGAGAGATCGTATCGCAAAATTTCATTGCATCCACTTTGTACGGTATCGTCACGTTCAAGCCGCCGATATCTTCTCTTCGGATAAATTCTCCGAGCTGCTCCGGTTCAAGCTCGTAAAGCTTGTATTTACCGTTGCCGAGCTTATTATGGATGGGGACGGAATAGCTGTGACCGAGCTTTCGTCCCAAAAGACCAAATATTTTTTCTGTCATATATATACCTGATTAACCTTCTGAATAGTTGCCAAGGAAGATCATTTTTCTGCAGTCTCGTTCAAGACTTTCGAGCATAGCTACTGTTTTAGGATCTTTAACCGAAGCGCTGATCTCAAAAAAGAACATAAACTCAAAATCATGACCGACTATCGGACAGCTTTCAAGCTTAAGTATGTCAATTTCGAGAGCCGCCATTTTTGCAAGTATGTGGTAAAGTGTTCCGGGGCGGTGCTCACACTCCAAAACAAGGCTTATTCTGTTCGCACCCGGATATATCTCGGTGTTTTTAGAGATACAGATAAAGCGTGTGTAGTTATTATCGCTGTTCTGAATGTTTTGTTTTATCGGAACGAGCCCGTAAAGCTCGCATCCCGAATGCGATGCTATTGCGGCTACTGAATTGTCGTTATTTTCGGCAACAGATTTTGCAGCCATTGCCGTGTTTGCAACAGCGGTTATTTTAACATCAGAGCCTAACGACTTTAAAAATTCACTGCACTGCCCGAGCGCCTGCTCATGTGAACGTATTTCTTTTATATCTTCAAGCTTTGTTCCGGGTTTAGCCAAAAGCTCATGGCGGATGCAAAGACGTTCGCTTTTAACGATCTTTACGTTTTTTGTTCGCAGAAGGTCGTATGTCGCTCTCACGGAACCGTTTGAACTGTTTTCTATAGGAACAACGCCAAAACGGCAAAGTCCGTTTTCAACAGCATCAAAGACTGCCTCAAATGTTTTGAAAAACATCAGATTTCCTCTCGGAAAGATCTTATCTGCCGCCATCTGTGAGTATGCACCCTCAACGCCCTGACATGCTACCGTTGTGTTGTTTGGGAATATATCAGGGGTATTATTCAATGCTTCTTCTATGTTTTTACAAAGATCTGAATTTTGGGCGTTCAGTGTTTCCTGATATGCTCGGCTGAGCTCGAAAATAGTTGTATAAAGGCGGTGGGAAAACTGCTCCATATCACCGCTTTCTTTCATTACCCTTTCGAGGATCTCGCGTTCTCTGCCTTTGTTTAACACGGGCAACGAGTTTGCCTTTTTGTATGCCGCAACTTCTGCGGAGAGGTTCATTCGTTCAAGAAAAAGAGGCAGAAGCTTGCTGTCTATATCATCTATTTTTTTTCTTATTTCAGAAAGATCCATTTTTTTCCTCCAGGAGCATATCGAGAATTACTGTTGCCGCAACTGCTTCAACAACAGGTACGGCTCTTACGGCAACACATGGGTCGTGTCTGCCTTTTACGGCAACAGTTGTGTTTTCCATTGTTTTAACATCAACGGTGCGCTGTTCTTTTCCTATAGACGGGGTGGGCTTGAATGCGGCAGTGAAAACTATCGGCATACCGTTTGATATCCCGCCCAAAATACCGCCGCAGTTGTTTGTTTCCGTAACGATTTTTCCGTCTTTTACAGTGAACGGATCGTTGTTTTCAGAACCTGTCATCTCCGAAGAATCAAAGCCTGCACCGAATTCTATGCCTTTGACTGCGGGAATTCCGAAAATTGCCTGAGCTATGCGGTTTTCTATTCCGTCAAACATCGGAGAACCTATCCCTGCGGGAAAACCTGTTATCGCACATTCTATTGTTGCACCCACAGAATCAGCATTTTCTGCGGCCAAACGTATAACATCAGCCATTTTTTTACCGCATTCATCATTTATCGAGGGCAGTTCTTTTTTTGCTGTTTCTTCAAAAAGCTCTTTTGATGGGTATAACGGAAATTTTTCATCTTTTTCTTTGCCGACTGATGCAAGATGCGCACCGATGTAAATGCCTCTCTTTTCAAGTATCTGTTTTGCGATATCTCCTGCGATACAGAGCGGGGCTGTTAATCTTCCCGAAAAATGTCCGCCGCCGCGAAGATCAACGTTTTCTCCGTATCTTAGCAATGCGGTGTAGTCGGCATGAGAGGGACGAGGGGTTCTTGAAAGACCTGCATAGTCGGTTGAACGTGTATCTTTGTTTTCGATTATTGCACATATCGGAAAGCCGCATGTTTTTCCGTTTTCAATTCCCGAAAGAAAAACAGGAATATCTGATTCGGATCTTTTGGTTGCAAATTCGCTTTTCCCGGGTGCTCTTCTTGCCATGAAAGAATAGAGTTTTTCAATATCAATCTCTTCTCCTGACGGCAGTCCGTCAATGTTAACACCGACAGCCTTTCCGTGTGACTGTCCGAAAACTGATATTTTCAATGCTTTTCCGTATTCAGATGACATCCGCTTTCCCTCCGAGTTTTTTCATATCGTCAAAAAATGACGGGTAAGATTTATTTACTGCCTGCCAACCTTTTATGGTTACTTTTTCTTTACAGTATGCTGCGGCAATCGCTGCTGCCATAACTATTCTGTGATCGTTTGCTCCGTCTACAGTGCCGCCTGTAAGTCCGTCTCCCGTTCCGTGTATCGTTATTCCGTCTTCAGATTCTGTTGCTTTGCCGCCAAGGTCTGATATCATTTTGTGTACTGTCGCGAGCCTGTCGCTTTCTTTTAAGCGTAATCTTGCTGCCCCTGTAAATTTTGTGTCACCCTCTGCAAAAGATGCAACTATCGCAAGTGCAGGGAGCATATCGGGGATATCCGAAAGGTCGATTTCGCATCCGTGAAGCTTTCTTTTTGATACTTTTACATTGCCGTTTTCTGTTTTAACATCAGCACCGAATCGGCGAAGAATTTCAGTTATTTCTTTGTCTCCCTGGCAACTATTAATATTCAGTCCGTCTATCTCGATTTCATTGCCTATTGCTCCTGCGGCAAGGAAAAATGCCGCGTTTGACCAGTCTCCGTCAACACGTATTTTTTTCGGCGAAATAAGTTTCCCTTTGCCTTTTACGGTGTAATGTCCGTTTTCTGCTTTTATGTCCGCACCGAAAAGAGAAAGAGTGGAGAGCGTCATGTTTATATAGCCTGCAGATTCTGTTTTTGATGTTAAAATGATCTCACTTTCGCCATCAACCGCGCAAAGAGCCATTAAAAGCCCCGAAATATATTGAGAACTGATATTGCCCGGTATGAAATATTTGCCTGCACAAAGCTTTCCGTTTGTTTTTAACGGTATTTTTTCTTCGTTGAATTCAACACCGCTCGAGCGTATCGCATCGATAAGCTCGCCGATCGGCCTTTTGGGAAGACGTCCTCTGCCGAGAAACTCTGCTTTTTTCGATATCGCACAGGTGACCGGCAATAAAAATCTTAAAGTTGAGCCGCTTTCTCCGCAATCTATAACAGGGCATTCGGGAACCGATTCTATCGGATAAACGGTGCAGCAGCTGCCGTTTATTACTGTTTTTGCACCGAGCGCATTTATGCAGGACAATGTTGCGAAAACATCGTTTGAAAAAAATATGCCTTCAATTTCAGTTTTTTCGGTGGCAATCGCTGCGCAGATAAGAAGTCGGTGTATGTCCGATTTCGAGCCGATGGCTTCTGTTTTTCCGTTCAGAGGTGACGGTGTGATTACTATATCCATTTAATTATTTTCCTTGCCGAGTTTTATATATTCTTCGAGTTTTTCGATAGGTTCATCTTTGAGTATACATTCGCCAATCCCGGTTGGTAAAACGAGTGTAATTTTATTGCCGCTGCGTTTTTTGTCGGAAAGCGCGGCAGATGTCAGTTCATCTGATGTAAAATCAAAATCTGTTGGCAAAGAATACTTTTTTAACACCGCTTCAATTCTTTTTGCCGTTCCTTCTTTTGCTGTTTTGAGTGCTTCACTTGCTCTTGCTATCATAGCCATGCCGGCCGCAACCGCATAGCCGTGACTTACCGTGAAATTACTGCATTTTTCGATTGCGTGTCCTATTGTGTGACCAAGATTTAAAAGCTTTCTTTCGCCGTTGTCAAATTCATCGTGTTCAACTGTTCTTGCTTTAAACGAAACACATTTTTCTATCATTTCGCAAAGCTGATCGGGTGTTGTGTTATTGTTAAAAGAATCAAAAAGATCTTCGCTGAAAAGAACACCGTATTTTATTGTTTCGGCCATTCCGTTCGCAAACTCTTTTGGGGGAAGCGTTGAAAATACTTCAGGGTCGCAGATTACGGCTTCGGGCTGCTTGAATGCACCTGCGAGATTTTTGCCTGCGCAAAGGTCAATGGCTGTTTTCCCTCCGACAGATGAATCAACTGCCGCAAGAAGGGTCGTTGGGATCTGTATGAATTTTATTCCGCGAAGATACACGGCCGCCGCAAACCCTGCCATGTCACCGGTAACACCACCGCCCAGCGCAATAACGGTATCTGAGCGTACAAACTGTTTTTCTGCGAGAAATTCGAGGATCTCTGATAATGTTGAGATATTTTTCGACTGTTCGCCCGCTTCAAAAATAAAGCTTTCACAGTCGATATTCTCGTTTTTGAGAGTGTTGAAAACAGTTTGCAGATATAATTTTGATACGTTTGAATCCGTAATTATTGCCGCACGTCCGTTTCCGATCACTTCTCTGAGTATTTTTCCGCATGCGTTTAATATGCCGTTTTCGATTATAACATCGTAGCCTTTGCCGACATTTACGCGAACTGTTTTCCCTGTCATTATTCGCCACCTGCGGTAAGCTTTAATTCTTTACCTTTTCTGAGAAGCTCACGAAGCACGTTTTCATCTTTGTTTTCGAGTGCGGTCAAGTAATCGGAAAGATTTCCGATCAAGGTTTTGAGTTCGTCCACAAGATAGTCGGAATTGTCAAGAAAAAGCTCTGTCCAGAGATTTTCGTCAAGCTTTGCAACTCGTGTCATATCTTTATAGCTTCCTGCGGAAAAGCCCATATGCTTTTGAGCTGTGGGAGATTTGATATATGCACTTGATGTTATATGGGCAAGCTGTGAGGTATAAGCGATAATCATATCGTGTTCATCAGGTGTTGAAAATGTTATCTTTTCAAAGCCGATTTTGAGAAAATATGTTTTAAGCATGTCGAGAGTCATTATGTCGGAATGTTCATCCGTAATAACTATCATCGAAGCACCGTTGAAAAGATTTGCATTGGAATTTTTAAATCCGCTTACTTCCTTACCTGCCATCGGGTGGCATCCTATATATGAAAAACCGTTTTCCGCAGCTTTTTCCGCTATTTTTTTGCCGAGATGCCTTTTAACACCGCAAAGGTCGATAAGAATTGTACCCTTAAGAAGAGACGCTTTTTCTTCTACCCATTTAATAAGGGCAACGGGGGAAACAGCGATCATTACTATATCGCATGACGATAATTTATCGTCTGTAAGAACACCGTCTATCGAGCCTGACATTTTTGCAAGGCTCATTGTTTCTTCATTAAGGTCTGTGCCGAGAACCATATCATCAGTTCTTGCCTTTATGCTTTTTGCCATTGAACCGCCTATAAGTCCAAGGCCAACAATACCGATAATCATTTTCTTTTCCTGACTTTCTTTGTGTTACGCTTTTATTGTTTCAGAGATTACATTGAGTTTTTTTACAAGAGTATCAAATGCTTCGGGGCGAATTGACTGAGGGCCGTCGCAAAGAGCGTGGGTGGGATCATTGTGTACCTCAATTATAAGGCCGTCCGCACCTGCAGCAACCGCTGCGCAGGAGAGGGGAGATACGAGTGCTGATTTACCTGCCGAGTGGCTCGGGTCAATAATAATAGGAAGGTGTGAAAGTTGCTTTAAAACAGGGATAGCCGCAACGTCGAGTGTATTTCTCGTGTATGTTTCAAAAGTTCTTATGCCGCGTTCACATAAAATAACTTCATTGTTTCCGCCTGCCATGATATATTCAGCACTCATAAGAAGCTCTTCGTATGTTGAAGAAAGACCTCTCTTTAAAAGTATGGGCTTACGTACAGTTCCGAGTGCCTTTAACAGTTCGAAGTTCTGCATATTTCTTGCGCCAACCTGAATGATATCAACATCATCGAAGTTCGGAAGCTGTGAAATATCCATAATTTCTGTTACGATCGGAAGTCCCGTCAGCTTCTTTGCAATAGAGAGAAGACGGAGACCTTCGTTTCGAAGTCCCTGGAAAGAGTAGGGAGATGTTCTGGGCTTGAATGCACCGCCGCGAAGAAGTGTGGCTCCGCTTTCTTTAACCTTCATTGCTATCTCGCAGATCTGTTCTTCTGATTCAACAGAGCAGGGACCTGCGATAAGTGTAAGATTGCCGCCGCCGATCTGGGTGTTTCCAACTTTGATAACAGTATCCTGCGGATGGAATTTTCTGTTTGCATTTTTATACGGCTCCTGCACTCTTCTTACCGATTCAACTATGTCGAGCGCAGAAATGAGATCTATGTCGAGATGAGATGTGTCGCCTACAAGACCGAGGATGGTTTGTGTCGCACCTACAGTGGGGTGGATTTCAACTCCCTTTGATTCGAGCCATGAAATGAGGCTGTCGAGCTGAACCTTATCGGGATTTCGTTTGAGAAGTACGATCATTGTTTTTCCTCCTAAAATAAATAAAACCTCACAGCGTGTTCAGCTGTGAGGCAGATAATATACGAATTGAATACGGAGCTTAGCGCTCAGAACCCGTAACACCTTTTTCAGCCAAACACAAAAAAGCTTTGCTAAAATAAAATGCAAAACCAAAGTAAAAATATTCAGCTGCTTTGAGTGCTCTGTTCATTACACTTTCTCCTTGAATAATTATGCATCAAATATAGCACAAAATTTTTGTGTTGTCAATACCTGAAATCTTGATTTTATAATTTTGACACAATCAGGTATTTTTATCCGTTGTATGGAATTTCTTGAGATTTCCGGTTTTGAGAGATCTCTTTTCGAGCTCTGCATTAACATCTTCGGGGGTTACGCCAACCTGTGCCATCATAACTGCAATGTGGTAATAAAGGTCGCTTATCTCACCGACGAGATCGTTCTTTTTGTCGGCATCGTCCTTGAACATATCCGCGTTCTTTGCCGCAATAATTGTTTCGGAGCATTCCTCACCGACTTTTTTTAATATTTTGTCAAGTCCCTTTTCGAAAAGGTAGCAGGTATAGGAACCTTCCTGTTTTTCTTCTTTTCTTGACATTACAACTTCGTAAAGTTCGCTGAATGTATCTTTCATTTTTCCTCCAGAATCGTGTTGAAGAAGCAGCTGCGTGAGCCTGTGTGGCATGCAGGTCCTATCTGTTCAACAGAAATAAGAATAGTATCGTTATCGCAATCGCATTTGATTGATTTTACATATTGAAAATGACCGCTTGTCTCGCCTTTGTTCCAAAGTGACTGGCGGGAGCGGGAGAAGAACCATGTCTTGCCCGTTTCAAGTGTTTTGAGAAAAGATTCTCTGTTCATGTATGCAAGCATAAGAACTTCGCCGTTTTTGCAGTCTGTTATTATTGCAGGAACGAGTTCTCTGCCGTCGAAAATTTTGTCTTCCCAGTTCATCTTGCAGGTATACCCTTTTCTTTAAGATAGTTTTTAACCTGCGGCACGGATAATTCTCCAAAATGGAAAAGCGATGCCGCAAGTGCCGCCGATGCATCTGTCTGAGCAAAAACATCGTAAAAGTCGTTGAGAGAGCCGCAGCCGCCCGATGCAATAACGGGAATGGATACAGCGTCCGAAATGATCTTTGTTATTTCGAGGTCGAATCCTTTTTTAACGCCGTCTGTGTCCATCGATGTCAGCAGTATTTCTCCCGCACCGAGCTTCTCAACTTCTTTTGCCCATTCGATCGCGTTTATTCCGGTGTCTGTTCGTCCGCCATGGATAACAACATGAAAATCTTCCGGCGATGTTCCGAAATCTGTCGGGAAAACACCGTTATAATTTTCTTTTGACGGAATTCGTTTAACGTCTATCGCAACAACTACGCACTGCGAGCCGAACATATCCGCTGCTTTCGAAATAAGGCTTTTGTCTTTAACAGCTGCGGAGTTTACCGAAATTTTGTCTGCACCGACTCTGAGAATTTCACGTATGTCATCCGTTGTTCTGATGCCGCCGCCGACTGTTACAGGTAAAAATACCTCGCTTGCGGTTCTTTCTATGACGTCAAGAAGTGTGCCTCTGTTTTCGTGAGATGCGGTTATGTCGAGAAAAACTATCTCGTCGGCGCCCTGTTCGTTATATCTTCTTGCGATTTCTACGGGGTCACCAACATCTCGAAGACCAACGAAGTTTGTTCCCTTAACAACTTTGCCGTCTTTTATATCAAGGCACGGAATTATTCTTTTTGCGAGCATTCTATTGCCTCCTTGAGATCGAGTGTTCCCGCATAAAGAGATTTTCCGCATATAGCTCCGTAAAGGCCTAATTCTTTACATGCCTTAACATCTCCTATGTCTCTCATGCCACCCGAAGCAATAATGTTCATTTTTACAGCATTTTTAAGCTCTGAAAGCTGTTCGAGATTAGGTCCGCCGAGAGTGCCGTCACGCGAAATATCTGTAAAGATAACATACTTTACACCGATAGCTTCCATCTCTTTTGCAAGATCTGTAAATCTGACGGTGCCTTGCTCAAGCCAACCCTCTGTTGAAACAAATCCGTCTTTTGCATCTATTCCGACAGCCGTAAGCTCGGGATACTTTTCCGCACATCTTTTAACAAGATCTTTATTTGTGAGTGCAACAGAGCCGAGAATTATTCTCTTTGCACCAAGCTCGGCATACATTTCAAAATCTTTTTCCGAGCGAATACCTCCGCCGATTTCTACAGGGGTACCGAGATCAATGATCTGCTTTACAGTTTCGTGGTTGACAGGTTTCTTTTCGAGTGCACCGTCAAGGTCAACAACGTGCATAAATTCCGCGTTTGCGGATATGAAGTTTTCAGCGGATTTTTTAGGGCTTTCGGCAACCTTATGTACTGTTCCGAACTCTCCGCGAAGCAGACGGACGCACTGACCGTCTTTTATATCAATTGCAGGTAAAATTATCATGACGCACCGTATTACAGAAATTTTTTAATATTTTTAAACCGACCTCGCCGCTCTTTTCCGGGTGGAACTGTGTTCCGCATACATTTTTATTCTCTGCCGCCGCAACTACAGCAGAACCGTAGTCCGTGTATGCGGTAACATTTTTACTGTCTGTTTTTGCAGCAAAAGAGTGAACAAAATAAACGTATGAATTATCTTCTATACCGTTGAAAAGATTGGATCTTTCATTAAATTTAAGCGTATTCCAACCGATATGGGGTATCTTGAGGTCCTGACCGTTTGTATCTATTTTTTCAACAGAGCCTTTTATAAATCCGAGTCCGTCGGTCTGACCGAATTCATAGCTTTGTTCAAAAAGAAGCTGCATACCGAGACATATACCGAAAAGTGCTTTTCCGTCATTCGCTTCTTTTTTTAATATATCAACAAGACCTTTCGCTTCAAGCTTGTTTACAGCTTCTCTGAATGCTCCGACACCCGGTAAAACTATACCTGAACAGGAATGGATCGTGTCTCGGTCTGATGTTACAACACAATCCTCACCTATATAGTTAAAAGCTTTTACGACAGAGCGGAGATTTCCTGCACCGTAATCTATTATTGCTAATTTCATTCGAGAACGTCCTTTGCGCTGAGAATTGTGTCACCCTCGATCTTTACGGCATTTTTAAGAGCATGGGCTGCTGCTTTGAAAAGCGCCTCAATGCAGTGATGAGAATTCTTTCCGTAAAGCAGGGACATATGAAGCGTCATTCCCGCATTAAAAGCAAATGCTCGGAAGAATTCTTCGGTCATACATGTGTCAAATTCGCCGACTCTTTCCTCTTCAAACTTTGCATCAAAAACAAGGTAAGGTCTTCCTGAAATATCAACGACCGCACGCGCGAGGGCTTCGTCCATAGGAATAGCTGAGCTTCCGAAGCGTGCAATGCCGCGTTTGTCACCGAGTGCACCGTTGAATGCTTTGCCTAAAACGATGCCAATATCCTCAATGGTATGGTGACAGTCAACATTTAAATCGCCCTTTGCGCTCAAAACAATATCGAAACCGCCGTGCACCGCGAAGGAATTTAACATATGGTCGAAAAATCCAATACCGGAAGAGCCGTCAAAGGAACCTGTTCCGTCAAGAGAAAGATTGATAGATATGCGAGTTTCAGCAGTTTGTCTGTTAATGAATTCTTGTCTCACCGAGCGCCGCCTCCAATTTATTTATCAACTGATCGTTTTCGCCTCTCGTGCCTGCTGTTATACGCAGAAAATCAGGGGCAGAATAACGTACTATAATATTATTTTTAACAAGATATGAATAAAGCTCTTTTGCCATCGGGGTCTGAACGGTCACGAAATTCGTTTTCGTGTCAAAAACACGGAAAACGGGGGATTCGAGCTCTTTGAGCGCATTGTAAAGCTTTTCTTTTCTTGATATTATCTGGGCAGTCATATTCTTGAGGTATTCTTTGTTTTTGAGTGCCGCAAGACCCGCTGCCTGAGAAAGAGAGTTTACATTGTATGGGCTTTTTGCTTTTCTGAACATTGAAATAATGTTTTCGTTTGCCACAACAAAACCGAGTCTGAAGCCTGCCATGCCGAATGCTTTTGAGCATGTTTTTAATATCAAAAGGTTTTCGTATTTATTTATAAGAGGCATAACCGTTTCGTTTTCTGCCCAGAATTCCATGTATGCTTCATCAACACATACTGCACAGCTTGCGGAGGAAACGATTTTTTCGACCTCACTTGCCGGCATTCCCTGACCGGTGGGGTTGCAGGGATTTGAGAAAATAATAAAGTCAACACTGTTCTTTTTTGCCGCATCAATAACAGCCTGCGCGGTTATATTCAGATCTTTATCTTTTTCAACGGTGCAAACACTTTGTTCGTAAAGGTTTGCATATATCTTATACATGGAAAAATCGGGGGTAAGGATCAGAACCTTTGAATGCTTCGGTAAAAGGGCAGAAAATATTATCGAAATCAGCTCGTCGCTTCCGTTTCCCGCAACAACGTTTGATGTGAAAATGCCGTAATAATCCGCAAAAGCCTTACACAGTGCGGTGGATGCAGGGTCCGGATATCTGTTGAACGCCTGCGCATTTATCTCCGCGAGAACCTTGTTTTTCATTTCGTCGGGCATATCCGCATAACTTTCGTTAGCATCAAGACGTATCATTCCGGGCTCATATTTGAACGGGATATATTCTTCTGCACCGTTCAGTTTTTTTCCGAAAACCATATTGTTAACCATTGCTTTCGTTTAACGAAAGCTTCCTTTCTTTTCGGGCTTATGGCTTTTTTAAAATCAAAACCGCAAAACCTAATTAGCGTCCCTTACTTCAATGGCATTTGCATGAGCCATAAGTCTTTCTGCTTTTGCTATTGCGGTGATGTCGGGAGCTGCTGCAGAAAGTGCAGACTGTGTGTAATATATAAATGAGCTTGTTTTTGTAAAGCTTTCAACGGAAAGAGGAGAGAAAAATCTCGCTGTTCCCGATGTGGGCAGAACGTGGTTCGGACCCGCATAATAATCTCCCAAGGGTTCGGGTGAATAGTATCCGAGGAAAACAGAACCTGCATTTCTTACTTTGTCGAGATATTTGAACGGATCTTCAACACAAAGCTCAAGATGCTCGGAAGCAATCTTGTTTGCGGCATCAAGTGCACTGTCCATATCTTTACAGATAAGCACGGCTCCGTTGTTTTCGAGAGATTTCAAAATGATCTCGGAACGGGGAAGCATAGCAATCTGCTTTTTAAGCTCTTCTTCAACCCTTTTTGCTTTTTCTTCAGAGAAGCAAACGAGAATCGAAGATGCAAGCTCATCATGTTCTGCCTGAGAGAGAAGGTCTGCCGCAACAAATCTGTCGGGTGCATTTTCGTCTGCTATAACACATATTTCAGACGGGCCCGCGATCATGTCGATATCAACCGTTCCGAACAAAAGCTTCTTTGCTGTTGCAACGAATATATTGCCGGGACCGACTATTTTATCAACCTTCGGCACACTTTCTGTTCCGTATGCGAGTGCCGCGAGAGCCTGAGCACCGCCGCAATAAAATATTCTGTCAACACCTGCAACTGCCGCAGCTGCAAGGATATCTGTGTTTTCATCCTCGTTTTTCGGGGGAGGGGTAACCATTATTATTTCATCAACGCCTGCAACCTTTGCGGGAATGGCGTTCATTAAAACAGATGACGGGTAAGCCGCCTTGCCGCCGGGAACATATACACCGACTCTTTTTAACGGTAAAACTCTTCTGCCGATAGCGCAGCCGTTTTCGGATTCGATTTTAAATCCGTCTGCAAGCTGATGCTCATGGTATGTTCTGATATTTTTTGCGGCTGCGATAAGGGGATCTTTGATTCTGGATCTCTCGAGCGCCTCCATGGGCTTTTCTTTTGAAACTTCAAAATTTTCAAGGGATACACCGTCGAATTTTTCTGTGTATTTTCTTAATGACGCATCTCCGCCGAGTTTTACATCGTTTATTATATCGGAAACTATTTTTGCAACGTCCGCCTCTGTTACATTTCTTTTCTCGTCAAGCTGAGAAAAGAAAGCGGAAAGATCGTTTTCATAATATCTTTTCAGCATTTTTTTAACCCTATCTGTCTGTTTTATACTTTCAATACGCCTGATAACATTTCATCGATTTCTTTTTTGCGTAATTTTGTTGCTGCTATGTTTGCAACTATTCTTGCCGATACAGGGAAGATGTCCTCGATTATTTCAAGGCCGTTTTCTCGGAGTGTGTCTCCTGTTTCAACAATATCAACTATACCGTCAGCAAGTCCGAGGATCGGTGCAAGCTCAACGGAGCCCTCGATCGTTACTATTTCAACGTCTACTTTCTTTTCTGCGGCATATCTTCTTGCGGCGTTTACAAATTTTGTTGCAAGAACCTTCTTTGAATAACCGCCAAAGAAATTTTCAGGATCGTTTTTATATTTTGCGCTTCCGGCGAGTGCCATTCTGCATTTGCCGAAGCCGAGATCAGCAAGCTCGTAAAGAGATGAACCGTATTCTGTTATTGTGTCGCTTCCGACTATGCCGAGGTCGCAGACACCGTGTTCAACGTATGTTATAACGTCACGGCTCTTAACGAGCATAACCTCAAACTGACCACCGTTAAGAGGAAATACAAGCTTGCGGCCCTTGTTTATGAGAGAAGAACAGTCAACGCCGTTCTTTTCAAAAAGCTCAATGGTTTTCTTTTCAAGTCTGCCTTTTGTGAGTGCTATTCT
>CAJGDF010000012.1 GCA_904502105.1 uncultured Clostridia bacterium | reverse complement strand
TCGTCTTCTACTTCGATGTTATGCCACTTACCGTAGTGAAGCTTTGCGTCAACCTTTACAGGCATGCCACAGATCCACTGCCAAAGGTCGAGGTTATGAGGGCACTGGTTAAGAAGAACGCCGCCGCCTTCGCCTGCCCAGGTTGCACGCCATCCGCCGGAATTGTAGTATGCCTGAGTTCTGTACCAGTCGGTGATGATCCAGGTGGCTCTTGTCATTTCGCCGAGAACGCCTGTTTCAAGCATTTCCTTGAGCTTCTGATAAGCGGGGTTTGTTCTCTGGTTGAACATAAGACCGAAAACCTTGCCGGATGCAACAGCAACCTCGTTCATTTCACGAACAGCTTTTGTGTAAACACCTGCAGGCTTTTCGGAAAGAACGTGAAGACCGTTTTTGAAACCGTCAATTGCTATCGTCGGATGGAAATAGTGCGGAGTTGCGATAAGAATAGCATCAACTTCGCCGGAACGGATGATCTCTTCGGAGGTCGCATATGTTTTAACTTCGGGACCGAGTTTTTCGCTTGCAGCTGCAAGCTTTGCAGGGTCGATATCGCAAATAGCGGTTATTTTAACGTTTTTAAGATGACCTGCCAGATAATTGCCGATATGACCGGAACCCATATTGCCGAGACCGATTATGCCTAAGCGTACAAAATCCATAACAAACACCTCATTAATATTTTAGAATTATACCTTATAGCTGTCTTTAAGGCTTACTGTAAGATTATAGCTGTTTTCTTCTTTTGTATCTTTTACAAAGTAACCTGTTCTTACAAACTGGAAATGCTCTTCAGCCTTTGCATCAGCAAGTGCCGGTTCAAGTTTCGCATTTGTGATAACAGTGTGTGAATCATGGTTTACATAGTCCATGATAGAAGCGTTTTCGGGAATATCAAATACGTTTTCGAGAGTGAAAAGTCTGTCGTAAATATGAACGGTTGCATCAATTGCTGTTTCCTGTGAAAGCCAGTGAATTGTGCCTTTGATCTTTCTTCCGTCAGCGGGAACGCCTGCACCTGTTTCACGGTCGCAAGTACAGAGGATCTCAACGATATTTCCGTTTTCGTCTTTAACGATATCCTGATATTTGATGATATACGAACCCATAAGACGAACTTCGCCGTCGGGCTTGAGTCTGAAGAATTTTGGCGGGGGAACTTCCGCAAAGTCACTTCTGTCTATATAAATATTTTTTGTGAAGGGAACTTTTCTTGTTCCTGCTTCGGGATCCTGAGGATTGTTGGGAACATCAAAATATTCGGTTTCTCCTTCAGGATAGTTTGTTATTGTAACCTTGATGGGATCAAGAACCGCAATTCTTCTCTGTGCAGTATTGTTGAGCTCTTCTCTGATGCAATGTTCGAGAAGCTGGATGTCAACAATGCTGTATGCCTTTGCAACGCCTGCTCTCTTTACAAAGTCAAAGATAGCAGAGGGAGTGTAACCTCTTCTTCTGAGCGCACAAAGAGTGGGCATACGGGGATCGTCCCAGCCGTCAACGTGTTTTTCTTCAACGAGCTGACGGAGATAACGCTTACTCATAACCGTGTATGTCATATTGAGTCTTGCAAATTCCCACTGATGCGGTTTTTCTTCAAAATCAATATTGTCAACAACCCAGTTATAAAGCGGTCTGTGGTTTTCAAATTCGATGGAGCAGAGAGAGTGTGTAATGCCTTCGAGTGCGTCCTGAATAGGATGTGCATAGTCGTAAAGCGGATAGATGCACCATTTGTTGCCCTGTCTGTGGTGAGAGGTGTGAACTATTCTGTAAATAGCCGGGTCTCTCATGTTCATATTGGGAGATGCCATATCTATCTTTGCACGGAGAGTTTTTGCTCCGTCGGGGAATTCGCCGTTCTTCATTCTTTCGAAAAGATTGAGGTTTTCTTCTACGGAACGGTCTCTGTACGGGCTGTTTTTACCGGGTTCGGTAAGAGTTCCGCGGTACTGTTCCATTTCATCTTTTGAAAGATCGCAAACGTATGCTTTGCCTTCCTTGATAAGCTTTATAGCAAATTCATAGCATTTGTCAAAATAGTCTGAACCGTAGTAGATACCGCCGTTTGGAACAGCGCCGAGCCATTTAAGGTCGTTTTCTATTGCTTCAACGTATTCGGTGTCTTCTTTTACGGGGTTTGTATCATCAAAACGAAGATTGAACTCGCCGCCGTATTTTTTTGCGGTTGACCAGTTTATCCATATTGCTTTTGCGCTGCCTATATGCAGATAACCGTTCGGCTCGGGCGGAAAACGGGTATGGACATGCGTCGCTCTTCCCTCAGCAAGATCGGAATCTATTATTTCGTGAATAAAATTAGTCGTTTCTTCCATATGTGTTGTCCTTAGTTTTTTATAGCATTAATGCATTTATTGAGTCTGTTTTCCATTTCGTCTTTGCCGAGAATGCGGATCACAGCAAAAGTATCGGGGGACACCTGTTTGCCTGTAAGTGCAACTCGAAGCATCATAGCAATATCTCCGACATGACCCTTGAATGCGTCGGGATTTTTCTTATACTCTTTTGTATCTGCTGCAAAACCTATAGATGCTGCAACGGTCTTGAGCTTTTCAAACCATTGCTGCTGATCATCGTTTTCATCATAAACAGAAGGATATTTTTCAAGAACAGCAATGATGTCTTCTTTTGCCAATGTTTCGGGGAAGCAGTATTCGGGGGTGAAGAGCTCGTTGTAAAAGAAGCCCATATAATCCTTGATCTCTTTCCAAAGGCCAAAGTCTTTTCTCGGTTTTGATCCGCCTCTGCCGATAGAAAGTATGTCTTTTGCATACTGGGGATCTTTTGTCAGAACAGCGTTGAACTCAGGATCGTATTCCTTTGTCCATGCAGCAACGTTTTCGTAAACAGTTTCTGCATCCATTCTTGAAACAACATCTTTGCAGACATCGTAAAGCTTTTCAAAATCGAAAAGAGGACCGGAAACGCCCATTTTCTTGAATGAGAACGGGAATTCGTTTTTGTCTGCAGTCGGATTTGCTCGGCGCCAATCTTCAAAGTTGGAGTTGAGAAGAGTGAGAACGTATTCAATAAGACCGTTCTGCGGATAACCTTCGCGAAGGAACATCGCAACGTCTGCTTCGGGGTCCTTTCTCTTTGAGATCTTTCTCTTTGAGCCGTCGTCAAGCTTCATTATGTTTGCTGTATGACAGAAAACAGGACGCTTGAATCCGAGAGCTGCAAAAAGTTCAACGTGCCAGGGAAGAGTTGCAAGCCATTCTTCGCCTCTTACAACGTGAGTTGTTCTCATCAGATGGTCATCGATAGCGTGTGCAAAGTGATAGGGGGGAGTTCCGTCAGATTTAAGAATGATAAAATCCTGATTATTCTGCGGGAACTCAAGATCTCCCTTTATAGCGTCTGTGAGTTTGACTCTCTTTGAGGGGTCGCCTGTTGAACGGAGACGCACAACAAAAGGCTTGTTTTCTGCGAGAGCTTTTTCGATATCTTCGAGCTCTGCATCTCTCCAGACTGCCCATTTACCGTAATAACCGGGGTTTTCGCCCGCAGCTTCCTGTTCGTTTCTGATTTTCTCAATTTCGGTATCTGTACAGAAACAAGGATAAGCTTTTCCTTCAGATATGAGCTTCTTTGCAAATGTCTGATAAATTTCGCTTCTTTCGCTCTGTCTGTACGGACCGTAATTGCCTTTGTCGCCGCCGCTTATCGCGCCTTCGTCAAATTTGATGCCGTATTTTTCAAACATTGTTATGAAAAGATCTGCAGCACCGGAAACTTCACGCTTTGAGTCGGTGTCTTCTATTCTTAAATAAAATACACCGTCGGATAAATGAGCTGTTCTTTCATCTGCAACCGCACCGTAAAGTGCGCCGATATGAAGATATCCTGTCGGGCTGGGAGCAATACGTGTTACTCTTGCGCCTTCGGGAAGATCTCTCATGGGATATTTTTCTTCGTAATATTCAGTGGTTTTTGTTATTTGCGGAAAAAGAAGTTCCGCAAGCTTTAAATAGTCCATTTTAGGTTCCTTTATAAAAATAGTAACGGTCTTTGTTTAATTAAAATTCGTCGAGTGCGCCTTCTTCGATGCTTGAAACAGAGATGTTTTTGATCTCAAAGGTATAGTAGTGCATTACAGCATCGCCTTCGCCGTTGGGAGACTGTGCCATCATACCTACCTGAATTTTTTCGGGGGCATCGAGACGGAAATAACGGATAAGACGTTTGTGCTTATCGTCGGGTGAGTAGTACATTCCAAAAGTGTTGCCTTTTCTTACAAAGTAGAGACGAACATTTTTCCAGGAATATGTTTCGCCTATAGCTCTGTCTGACCAACCGTCAACTGTTACGGAGCTGATAAGTGAATTTGTTCCTGTTTCGGATTTTTCAAAACCGAGCTTTGCCCAGTTGTCATCGTCGATTCTTACCATGATGGTCGCAGAGTCGCCTTCGTATTTGAAGTCGTGGTCAACATGTGCTCTTACGATAAAGTCGCCCTCAGCTTCAATGTACATATAGATAGCGTTGGAACGGTCTTTATTTCCGTCGGGGTCATGATAAAAGCTTGTTTTTTCTTCGGGAATGAGAGAGATACCGTCTTCCTTCGTGAAAAGAACGGCGCTGTCGTCATCCTCGTCTACGTTAAGATACTTGAAATTACTTTTTTTGAAGTTTGCAAGAAGGTTTTTCATTGTTACCTCTCCTTACTGTTAATAAAAGTTTGTATATTTTTCTTCATTTATACCAATATAAATAATGTATTTATATCAACTTATATAATACAATTTTTGCTCGCTTTTGTCAAGCATAATATATGACAAAACTGTGAAGATTTGATTTTATGTAAGGAATTTTATGATAGAACGGGGCTGTTTATATGCTTGGTATTATCTGCAGTTTTGTTTCGGGTTTACTGTGTGCCTTTTCGGGTGCTTCTGAAAAAACTGCATTTCTGGCATTTCTTTCACCGTCTCTTTTTTTCTTTATACTCAAAAAAACACCCGAAAAGTCTGCGAAGCCTTCGTTCTTTTACGGTCTCGCTCTTTGGGGTGGTTCATGTCTTTTTCTTTTTGAGCTTTTTAAAAACGGGTATATCCCGTCTTTGGTTTTAACATTTCTTGCCTTTCTTTTGCTTTCATGTCTCGGCGGAATAATCTTTTTTATCGGCTTTCTTGTTTTTCGTTTTGTTTACAGATCAGGCTTTCCGTTTGTTTTTTCTGTTTTATGTTCATACCTTCTTGCAGAGAATATTCCAATGCTTCTCGGACCGTTCAGCTTTCCCTGGACAAGTCTTTCATCGTTCGTTGCCTGCTATCCTCCGTTTTTGCAGATCGCATCAATAGGCGGTACGGCATCTTGTACATCATTGGTCGTTATTATCAATGCTTTCATCTCTCTCGCATTATCTTGTTGGCAAAATAAAAAGCGCGTGCTTTGGTTTTTAACATTTGCCGTATTCGTATTTACGGCAAACATATCTTTCGGCGTTTGTAAAATGAGTATCCGTAAAGAATATGAGAAAATAACGGTTGCTGCTGTTCAGGGAAATCTATCTGACAATGACAAGTGGTATACAAGTAAAAAAGACACGCTTTTTCTTTATTCCGAACTTATCCGTCTTATATCTCAAAAAGCTGCTCCGTCACTTATCGTTCTGCCCGAAACTGCATATCCCTGGGCCGATATGACTGTTTTTACGGATATTGCAAAAGAAAGTGATTCGTTTATAATATTCGGAGCATTTGAACTGTTTGATGATAAGATCTATAATTCCGCATATGTTTCTTTCCCGAACGGTAATGTTTCTCCTTCTTACAGAAAACGTCGGCTTGTTCCTTTCGGAGAATATGATCCGTTCGGAGTCTTTAACTTAGATCTTATGGGAAACATTTGCTTGGGAGATAGGGGAGGGGTTATCGAAACGCCTATCGGAAAAGTCGGTTTCCTTCTTTGTTTTGAATCTCTGTTTTCTTATTTGAACAGACAAAACATTGTCGACGGTGCGGAATTGACTGTTGTTTTATCAAATGACTCATGGTTTGGAGACTCATCTGCTCTTTATCGGCATCTTTGTCATTCTGTTTTACGTGCGGTCGAGTCCGGAAGGTCTGTTGTTTGTGCGGCAAATACGGGGATATCGTGTATTATATCAAAATATGGTGTTATTACTGCTTCTGCTCCGAAAAACACAACAGCGGTTTTTTCTGCTCAAACAGAAAAAATCCCCGACGGGACTTTAAATTCGTCCGTCGGGGATATTGTCATCTTCGTGATACTGTTAATATTACTGAAGATTGAATTTTTTCTTGAATCTGTCTACACGTCCGCCAGTATCGACTAATTTCTGTTTGCCGGTAAAGAACGGATGGCATTTAGAGCAAATTTCAACGTGGATATCGGTTTTTGTGGAGCGAGTGGGGATCTCATTACCGCAGACGCACTTAATAACTGTATCCTTGTAGATGGGATGGATTCCTTCCTTCATTACTTACACTCCCCTTTCGGCTATGATAACAATTTCGATATATTATACCACATTTGATCTCAAATTGCAAGTCTGTAAATATGAATTTTTTATGAAAGTACTATTCGTTTTTGATTGCATCGAGTGCTGAAAGCTTCATTGCACGGATGGAAGGGTAAAGACCCGAGATAAATCCGACAAGAGCAGAGAACACTATTGCCGCCACACAGAGCCAAAGAGGGATGATGGATGAGCCCGAACTTACAAGTGAAGGATCAACGTAATATCCCATATCTGCGGAGCTCTGCTGTGCCTGCATATAATTTATCACGTAGGATACAACATAGCTTATCGGAACGCCAATCACACCGCCGCAAAAGCCCATCAATCCGGCTTCAAGCAAAAATAAGTTTCTTATGTCGCTTATTTTACATCCCAAAACCTTCATTATTCCGATTTCTCTTGTTCTTTCGTATGTTGACATCATCATTGTGTTGATAATGTTCAATGCTGCAACGAAAAATGCGATACAACCGATCGCAAGGAACAGGAATTGGTCATTTTCTATTTTTTGCTGAAGCGGTTCAACGTAAGACATATAGCTTGAAGTTGAATAACCAAGCTCCTCTATCTTTTTCTGAATGGCAGAAACATCCTTCATGTCTTTTGCTTTGACATACACCTGCGAATATTCCTGCTCTTCGGAGTTTCCGTTGTAATAACCGCTTTGGTTTTGTTCCATATATTTCTGATATTCTTTTTCAAGATATCTCATATCGTCTATTGACATATATATGGAATCATTTGTCATGTAGTCGGGGTCGAAATCGAGGTATCCGACTACACGCAGATTGTAAAATTTAGTTCTTTTTATGGGCGTTACTTCCGTTGTGCTGCCCGAAAGGTCAATGCTCGGAGCGTTTCCGTAAGAATGGTCAAACGTAAGCTTGATCAGATCGTTCATGGGGTCTATTCTTAATTCCCTCGGATCTTCTCCTTCTCCGCTGTACCATTCGTTCCATATCGATTCCTGATCGCCTCTTTTTTTCGGATTGTAGAATTGATACGGAATATTGTAGCCTAAAATGACATCTATCGTTTTTTCGTCATCATCGATAACAGGAATAAGACTGCCGGATTTAAGATCGTCAAATTCTTCAAAATGAGGCATTGCTTCCGGCTCCATACCCTGTATCCACGCCCAGTCGAAAACTTTCTTACCGCTTACGAGCTTTGTTGAACTTAGATCCATTATCGGAGTTACTGCTTTAACGTTTTCGATCTGCTTGAAAGACTCAATAGCCGCATCGTTAAGTGCGTTGCCGACGATGCTTTGACCTATAGAATCATCATAATCGTAACGTCTGTAGACTGTTATTTTTTCAAGGCTTGTAAACTGAGAAAGAAGCTCCTGCTTCGATTGGTCGAGTCCGAGACCTATAGAAATCATTATTATTACAGATACCGCACCGACAACGATACCAAGAAGCGTCAGCACAGTTCTTGCTTTTCTTCGTAAGAGATTTTTAAACGCCAGTTTTATAACGTCAAATATTCTCATCTTCCTCTTCCTTTGCTTTTTTCTTTTTAACGGCAACAACAATGATTACAATAACAACAGCGATCACTACCGCACCGGCAGCCGCGATGATTATCCAGGTCATTGTTGAAATGCCGGTTTCTTCTTCAACTGGTTCTTCATATTCGGGCATATAAAAATCTTCTTCGTTGTAGACAGGTTCTTCGTAAACAGGCATCTCTTCAACAATCATTGTAAACGGATATCTGATGCTTGATTCCTGATTGAGGCTGTCTTTGAAGTTGAACACTATCGCAAATTCCTGTTCACCGAGTTCTTCGCCGATATTGATCGCAAAGTCAATATAATCGCTGTAACCGGAGGGTATTGAACCCATTTCAAGTTTACCGTCTGCCATAGTGGCATTACCTTCAATGTCAATGTTCATAAAATAGAGGTTTGAACGGCTCTTGTTATTGTAACTGAAAGAAATGTAGCTCTGTCCGTTTGCGTAGGTGTAGTAATCGCTGTAGAAGTTTGAAACTTCGATGTTTATCGGCTGAACGACCTTCAGCGAAATCGTCTCAACAAGAGAGTTCGATCTGTATTCACCTGTCTTTTCGCCTGTTTTAACGTAATATTCGTATTCTATCTGGAAGTTGAGCGCGTATATGCCTGATTCGGTTGAGACCTTTGCAAAGAGGGGGATGGAGAGAGTATGCTCGCCGAGCTTTTCGATCTCATTCATAAAGAAAGAATAGCCGGAGTTTACGGGAGTGAATATTCCTGCATTTGCGCCGGAATCAACGAGGGTTATGCGGATGTTTTCAACATCAAGATCTTCGCTTGTGTTTTTAAGGTTGAATGAGAGGTTGAATTCTGTTCCCGCACCGATAAATTCGGAGTCTGTTTCAAAGCTTTCAATGATAACCTTTGGAACCTTGTATACAGGAACTTCAAACTGAGGTTTATCGTCCTCGGGTTTTTCCTCGGGGGTGTTGCTGATGATGTTTATAATGCTCTGATCAACGTAATTCTTTCCTGTAAGATCTCCGTATGCAAGAAAAACAGTGAGGGGAACATTCTGATCCTGCGGAAAAACAGAAGAAAGGGTCATTGAATATTCAACGGTAACGGTATCCTTTACCTCAACCGATCCGACTTCTTTTTCGGATGTTACTTCTCTGAGAGTGATTGCTTCCGCATCGTATCCTCCGAGCGAAACCTTGAGATCTTTCGCGTCAAGAACACCGAGATTAAGAAGATTTATTTTGAGAGTAACGGTATCACCGGGCTGTGCGGAAGAGGGGGACAGCTTATATGAGTCAATTATTATTCTCGGAGACTGTGCGGTGAATTCATCTGCACCTTTTTCAACTGCGGTGAAATATGCGCTTTTTTCTGCTGCGTATTCGGAACCGAAATCGTCGTTTGCTGTAAGCTTAAGTGCAAAATTATATATCTGAGGCGCGATATTCTCGCTTGTTTTCATTTTAACGGTAAAAGTCTTTTCTTCTTTTGCGCCGAGGCGGTCTATGTAAAAATACTGGTCCGGATCTACAGCATCAACTGCACCGTCAACAAATCCCGAAAGAGTTGCATTTACGGAGTATATAGCAAAGCTGTTGGGGTTTTCAACAGTAAATGAAAGAACAGGGGATTGACCTGCAACATATTCTGTTGAATCAAATCTCATATTCTTTATAACAGGCTGCATCACTGCTTCTCCGCGTGTTACAACAACAGAAATGCTTCCGGAAAAGCTGTATGTCTGCTGAGTGAAGAAATCTTTGTTTGAAACACATGAGACCTTCACACCGATAGTGTACTGGCCGTTTGCATTTGGTGATGTTTCAACGGGAATTGCTATAGGAGCCTTGCCGTACATCGAAAGGGCGCCTACTGAGATTATGCTGTTTTGAGGTGCTATTTTAACATCCGAGGAATCAGATGTTACAGTTACGGATATTTCCGCTGCGTAGCTGAAGCTTGTGTTTTCAAGCTCGAAGGCTATAAGTCCGCTTTGTCCCGCTTTAACGGTCGGGATAACAGACTGTGTTATTTGCAGTGAAGGGTCTGTAAATTCGGGTATCGTTATTTCCGATTCAGCGAACGATCCGATCGCGCACGAAACGCAAAGGCAGACCGTCATAATGATCGTCAGTATTTTTTTCATTTTTCTGTTTGCTCCTATCTGTGCTTACTGTTGTTCTTCGCGTTTTTCAATTTCCATTTTTCTTATGGGATTTTCGTTGATTTCCATTCGCTCGATATGTCCGTCTTTTATATGGATAACTTTATCTCCGTAAACGGCAAGTTCGGGCTCGTGAGTTACAACGATAAGTGTCTGGTTGTTTTTTCTCACCATTTCAACTATCATGTTCATAACTTCGATAGTTGTTGATGAGTCGAGGTTACCTGTAGGTTCGTCCGCCAGAATTATCGGTGGGTCTGAAACAAAAGCTCTTGCTATTGCAACTCTCTGCTGCTGACCGCCGCTCATTTGCGTCGGCTTATGCTTGAGTCTTCCTCCCAGTCCTACGGATAAAAGCATTTGTTTTGCTTTCTTTTCTCTTACAGACTGCTTCTTTCCGCTGAACATCAGCGGCATTGCAACGTTTTCCTGTGCGGTCATTGTTGGCAGCAGATTGTATGACTGAAAAACAAATCCGAGATTTTTCTGCCTGAATAAAGCCAACTTTCTCTCGCTCATTTTTTCAATGTGTGTTCCGTTCAGTATAACAGTTCCCGAGGTTGGTTTTTCTAAACCCGCCATCATATTAAGAAGCGTAGATTTACCCGAACCCGATGTGCCGACAAGAAAACATATCTCGCCTTTGTTTATTTCCAACGAAACGCCGCCGAGTGCCGTTACGGATTCTGTTCCGAGACGGTATATTTTCTTCAGATTTTCAATTTTAATTACGGGTTGAATTGCCTCCAGCCCCCTTTCGTTTGTGTGTGTTATTATGACAAATACAGGTGAATTATCACCTGTATTTGTTAGACTGTAAAATAGTTGTCAAAGTTCCGTAAAATGGTAAAAAATTATATCATTCAGTTTTTTACCGTGAGTTCTATGAAACTGTCAAGAGAGTTTGCGATTACAGCAAGTTTTTTTACTGTTTCTGTCGGCGGCTGAAGGTCCGGAATACATACCGGGGTCATACCTGCTCTGTCTGCCGCGATGATGCCGTTTTCCGAGTCTTCGAAAACAACGCAGTTTTCGGGTTTGACATTTGCCTTCCTTGCTGCCGTTTCAAAAAGCTCCGGGTCAGGTTTTCCGAGTTTTACCTCGTCTCCGCAGGTCAAAGATTCAAAATAGCAAAGCAGTTCCGCTCTTTTGAGAAATTTTTCGGCTCTTTCTCTTACAGATGATGTCGCAACAACGCACGGAATATCGTTTTCTTTGAAATATTCCAAAAGCTCTTTTGCGCCTCTTTTTACGGGAATGCCGTGTTCTTCAGCATATTCTCCGATAAGCTTCATTCTTATCGAACGAAATTCCTCGGCAGGGCAGTCCTTGCCGTAAATGCCGTAAAGATATTGCTTTTCCGATTCTGCATTCGTTCCCAAAAGCCCGAACCATTGCTCGTATGTCATTTCATAACCGAGCATTTTTGCGGTCTCGATCCATTTTTCACGGTTGATCTTCTCTGAGTCGAGCAGAAGTCCGTCCATATCGAAAATGGCGAGATTTATCTCTTTATTATTCAACAGCATAGGCAATAGTGGTCATAAGCGCGAGGGCTTCCTGTGCGGTATCGAGTCTTGAATACTGAACAACTACAGGCACATCGCTTTCAACAAGAATAGCGTAGGGTGTGTCTGTCGGAACAGATTTTCCGTCAATGCTTTTTATCTTATCCATACGGATGTGATGTGTTCTTCGTGCACCGCATTTGGCCTCAAAACCGCCCATTTCTTCTCTGTCTTCAAAGAAAAGGGTCATTTTTATCGTTGCGTCTTTTTCAGTTGTGTTAAGAACGCAAACAGCATCGTGAGATACCTGTTTTACAAACTGGGAATCATAATATCCGTCGGGAATAAGCCATGTTTTTTTGCCGTATTCAGCCATTTGAAATTCCTCCTGATATGTTATTTATAAATAATTTCTATTTTGTTTTCTCCACCGTGGAAAGTGAAGAAAATCGTGTTCTTTTCTTTTGTATAGACCTTTTTCTCACCGTTTACAAAAACATCCGCATCGTTTTTGAGCCATACTCTGCAAACGCACGTCATATCACTCGGTGATTTTGCCGAAAATGAGAATGTTTTTTCGTCGGAGATCAGTTCCTCCGTATGCGCACTGCATGCGATGATCTCCGTATTTTTTAGATCGGCTGCATCGAGGTCGTAAAGAAAATGGTAGGAGTTCGGCTCTGCAACGATAAAAGTTTCATACTCAAGATTTTCGCTTAAGATATCTATGAAATTACCGTTGATTGGGAGATTTTCATTGAACTCTTCGCTTAATGTTGCAATGATTTTATACGGACCTCTGTTTAACATAAAATAGCCCTTTTGTTCGATCTCAACACCGCATTTTTCCGCGGAAGACGAGACAAGTTTAATGAGCATTTTAGAAAATGATTTGTCCTGCGCGCATTTTGCGGGGTTCGTGTCAAACACCGCAACAACACCTTTACCAACTTCGAAAATACCGGAGTTCGGTGATCTTGAAAGACCGGACGATTTCTTTCTCATCGATTTTATCTTTGAAGATATTCCGAGAACATCAAAAAGATGACCTGACGGTGAACTGAATGTGCATCCGCAATCCTGCCACCACTCGTTTGTTTTGTTGAAAGAATCGTTGTCTTCCCCTACATAAATGAGTATACCGCCGTTTCTGACCCATGAGGACAGAACATAGTGGTAAGCAGGGGACAGGGGTTTCATAAATTCGTAGCTCAGAACAGCTATTTTGTAATCGTCAAGATACCCGTGTCCGCTTAAGAGGTTTTCGAGAATGATAGGCCTGATCGGAAGACCTCTTAACATAAGCGGCAGACACAGCCCGTAAAAACATGAAAACTCCGCAATGGATTCCGCATAAGCAAAGCTGTAGCCGCTTTCATCGGGATATTCTCGTTGGAACATTGCTGTGTCCGACATAAATATGCCGATCGCCGTTTCTTTGTCTTCGTCTGTCTGCTCCGTTTTTTTCATTTTCTTCAATGTGTTTGCAACCGAGAGCAGGGTCGTCTTGTATGAATTCGGAACAGGTTTTGCTCCGATGATCTGATCTTTTTTCTTGAATATTTTTTCGGGAGATTGGCAAATATCAAATTTCGATATCTGCGGCTGAAGAAGAGATGCAATAAGTATCTTTTCGTAATTGCTTTTGTTTTCCTGCCAGTTCTGTGTCGGCTTATCTTCTGTCGGGTTGTGAATGAAGATCATTTCTTTGCCTGTGTTTTTAACAAGCTCCTGCATGATGCCGTATTCGAGATATGCCGTTTCAAATACGCGTTCTTTTCGTTCACCGTTATATATTTTCGGTATTTTAGTCGTTTCGGGGCGTACCTGTACCGCAAAACCGTCTATCTGCGGACGTGCCGCAAGATCACGGGCAGGGGTAATGATGTTTCTCTGTGAGTAATTTATAAAACTGTTTAATACAGAATATATTTTTACCTGACAGTTATATTTGACTTTTGCATAATATTTTAGCCTAGTGCTTATATTAACAATGCATCGGCGAAGCAAAAATGCCTTGAGTTTTGATGCCTTGAACTGAGCATCCTCCGAGGATCCCGGTGCCTGCCACGGCGAACCGTAATATATTTCCCACTCTGTCTTGAAAGCGTTGCTGTATCCGCTCTTTGTGAAAAAAACAGGCTCTTCGAGAAATATTACCTTGACGCCCATGTCAACAACTTTTGTAAGCTTTTCGGCAAGATAATCCGTAAATTCCAACGTCGGAACCATAAACGGGGATGAAAGTCCGTGCAGAACATATGTTCCGTCCTCTGTCGCCTGAACCTCGTCCCAGTGCTTCTTTCCGTCATATTTTCCGTTTAAATAATCGGTATAGTTGCCCCATGAAAGGCTCGTCATAAAATGAGTTGTATATCCGTGCTTTTCCCAGTCTTTTAAACGATCTGCCGTTGTTTCGTTAAGGCCGCATACCGTAACGGCATCGGTACCGAGATCCGCATCGGGAGAATAAAACGAATCTACTCGAAGATATGTTCTTTCCGGATCCGTATTCAAATACCTCATGGCTTGCCCTCCTGTCAAAAATTATATAATAAAAGTATATCATTTCATTTGTGACTTTTCAACATCATAAGGTATTTGTCATAAATTATTCACTATGATATGTAAAGTTTTATGCTTTTACATATAACGAAACCATTGACAAATTTCTCCTTTGGGAGTATAATATTTATGGCCTGTGAATATCGGGCAAAATATGTTAAAATAAAGGAAAACCCCATGAAAGCCGTTATTTTTGATCTTGACGGAACTCTTCTTGATACTGTTCCCGACCTTCTTTTCTCTATGAATTCTTCGCTTGAACAGCTCGGCAGACCGACTGTTTCGGCTGTACAGTTAAAAGCCTTTATAGGCAACGGTGCACGTAACCTCGTAATTCGCTGCCTCGGCGGAAATGCAGATGAAGATACTGTTTCAAAACTCTATACTCTTTACGGACAGACTTATTCTCAGAATCTTACCGTTCGCACCGAATATTACAGCGGAATTTCTGACGTACTCCATTCTCTTGTTGAAAAAGGCATAAAGATTTCAGTCCTTTCAAATAAGCCCGATGAACAGACAAAAAAGATAATCGCACATTATTTTTCTGATATTCCGTTTGACTGTGTTATGGGTAAAATGGACGGTATGCCCCTTAAACCCGATCCGACAACAGCCCTTATGATTGCAGAAAAAATGGGAGTATCGCCCGAAGAAACTGTGTTCGTGGGCGACTCTCCCGAAGATTTCAAGACCGCACAGAACGGCGGCATGAAATGTGTATCCGTCCTGTGGGGCTACAGAAGTAAAGAGGCTTACAGTGACCTTTCGCAGAATAACTTTGCCGAAAACACCGCAGAGCTTCTCTCTTTACTTGAAAATATTTAGTTTTATTTACATTTTAATACATAGAATTTGCCTGCATATAGTCGTAGATCATTTTGCCGTGTT
>CAJGDF010000011.1 GCA_904502105.1 uncultured Clostridia bacterium | reverse complement strand
ACAAGATCGACCGTTGAGGCACTGTATGAAAACAAAACACTCATAGAGGGAATGCCTGCGGCGGTAAGGATCTATAATAATTTCAATCTTTCCGTCCCCTGCCCTCTTACAGTAAGAGAAGGCAGAGATTTTATCGAATCAAATTTTTTAAACGACATAAAAACTGTTGAAAAGAAGCCGAAGAATGAAGATAAAAAGACCCCTGTGCTTGAATTTTCGGATGTATATTTCAGATACGGACGTGATCTTCCGGATATTATCAGAGGTCTTGATTTCAAGGTGTTTGACAACGAGATCTTCTGTATTTTAGGCGGCAACGGATCAGGCAAATCAACAAGTCTTTCGGCTGCGGCAGGCATAAATAAGCCATATTCAGGCGTTATAAAGGTATTTGGCAAAAAGATCAAGGATTACAAAAACGGAGATCTTTATAAAAACTGCATATCTCTCTTGCCGCAGGATGTTCAAACAGTATTTTTGAAAAACACCGTCAGGGAAGAGCTTGCGGAAGTTAATATTGACAGTTCAGACCTCCCCTATGATCTTTCAGAGCTTAACGATAGACATCCTTACGATATTTCAGGCGGACAGCAGCAGCTTTTGGCGCTTGCAAAGGTTCTTTCAACGAAGCCAAGGATACTTTTGCTTGACGAGCCGACAAAAGGCCTTGATGCATATGCAAAAAAAGCAATAACAGATGTTTTAAAGAAGCTCAAAGAGCAAGGCATGACTATCGTTTGTGTAACACATGACGTTGAATTTGCGGCAGACTGTGCGGACAGATGCGCAATGTTTTTCAGAGGAGAGATCACATCATGCTCCTCTCCGGAGGAATTTTTCTCGGGCAACAGCTTCTATACAACTGCCGCAAACAAGATGACCAGAGGATTTTACGACGGAGTTACGACCGTTTCGGATGCTGTTGAGATAATGAAAAAAAACGGAGCGGCAAAAAGATGATCACCATAAAAAATGCCGCCCTGAGAAATATTCTTAAAATAATAATTCCATTTTTGCTTGTTCCTGCAATACTTGCGGTCGGAGTTTTGGTATTCAAAGAAAAAAGCTATACCGCGATCAGTATTGTCATAAGCGTTCTTTCACTTGTGCTTTTTATAAGCGGATTTGAAAAGAAAAAAACGGGAACGAGGCGTCTTGTCATCGTCGCGGTTATGACAGCGCTTTCGGTAGTTGGCAGATTTATTCCTATATTTAAACCGATAACTGCACTGACGGTTATAACAGCCGTTTACATAGGCGGAGAAGCAGGTTTTTTAGTGGGAGCCATGTCTGCACTCGTTTCAAATTTTTGGTTCGGTCACGGACCGTGGACACCGTTCCAGATGTTTGCATGGGGCATGATCGGACTTATCGGCGGGCTGCTGTCAAAATACATAAAGAAAAGTCGTATTTTACTGATAGTCTACGGTGTTTTGGCAGGGATAATGTATTCGTTTGTTATGGATCTTTGGTCCGTAACATGGTACAGTGATGCTTTGACCTCGGAAATTTATATTGCGGCTCTCGTAACCGCAATTCCGCATACCGCGATCTATTCAATTTCAAATCTTATTTTCTTTGCGCTTTTGGCTAAACCGTTCGGCGAGAAATTAGAAAGAGTAAAGTTGAAATATGGGGTATAAAAAATTCTCCTCTCGATATGAGAGGAGAATTTCTGTTTTATGAAAATTACGCTTTAATTGTTATATCAACAGTCTTGCAGAGTTCATCTTTAACGGGAGAGCAAGTGCCGACGTAGATAACAGCATCGCTATCTTCGAGGAGAAGCTCGCCGTCGTTGTTGTAAAGCATGAATCTGTCTACGGAGATATCAAAGGTAACAGATTTCTTTTCGCCTGCTTTAAGCCATACTTTATCGAATGCGATAAGCTGATAGATAGGAGCTTCGGGTTTATTTTTATGACCGATATATACCTGAACAACATCAGCGCCGTCACGATCACCGAGGTTTTCGATATCGCAGGTAACGGTAGCGCCGTTAACGCCGACAACAGCATCACATGTAACGTTGGAAACCTCGTATTTATTATAACCGATACCGTAACCGAAGGGGTAAAGCGGTTTTTCAGTCATATAACGGTAGGTTCTGCCCTTGAGAGAGTAGTCGGTGTATTCGGGGAGCTGATCGTCGGAAGCATAGAAGGTTACGGGGAGTTTAGCGGTGGGTTCAACTTCGCCGAAAATGATTTCTGCGAGTGCCTTACCGCCATCCTGACCGGGATAGAAGCACTGAAGAACAGCATCTGCCTGTTCATCTGCAAAACGAAGATCGATAGCACTGCCGGATACGTTAACAACGACAACAGGCTTACCAACGGCTTTGATCATCTCGAAGAGATGAAGCTGAGGCTGGGGAAGAGAAAGACCGGGTTTATCGCCGCCGAGGTCACTGTTATAAGCATCACCCTCTTCGCCTTCAAGCTGAGGATTAAGACCAAGACAAAGAACAACAACATCGGAATATTTAGCTGCGATAAGAGCTTCTTCTATGCTGCCGTAGTCACCGCCATCATTTGTATGTCTGGAGCCGAGAGCATAACGTACATCCTTACCGTATTTTCTTGCTGCATTACGGATACCGTAAAGAGGAGTGGTATACTCAGAGGGAGTACCGCTATAGTTACCGACAAGAACAGAAACAGTATCTGCATTGGGACCGATAACAGCAATATTTTTAATATTTTCTTTATCTTTAAGGGGAAGGATACCGTTATTTTTGAGCATAACGGTTGCATTTCTGGACATCTCAAGAGCAAGCTGTCTGTGTTCTTCGCAGTTGACTTTGGAATAAGGAATTTTATCATATTCTGTTTCGTCAAACATACCGAGATCGAAACGTGCTTCAAAAAGCTTTTCGCAAGCCTTGGTGATTGTTTCTTCGCTAACCATACCTTCAGCAACTGCAACTTTGAGATATTTGAAAGCAGAGCCGCAGTTCATATAGCATCCGTTATTAACAGCCAGAGCAGCACTTTCAGCTTCATTTTTTGTAAGCTTATGGAAAGCATTGATATCGCAGATAGCACCGCAGTCGGAAACAACGTATCCGTCATATGCCCATTCGCCGAAAAGAATATCCTGAAGAAGTCTCTTGGAGCCGCATGCAGGTTCGCCGTTTACTCGGTTATACGCACCCATGATAGCAGCAGGACGTGCTTTTTCAATAATATACTTAAATGCTGCGAGATAGGTTTCTCTGAGGTCTTTTTCGTTTACGATAGAGTCAAACGCATGTCTGCCCTTTTCGGGACCGCTGTGAGCGGCATAGTGTTTAAGAGTAGCGTCAACTTTTCTGAATTTGGGGTTTTCTTCGTAGCCGTACTGCATACCTTCAACGAAAGCAACACCCATTTCAGCTGTAAGATACGGGTCTTCGCCATAAGTTTCATGGCCTCTGCCCCAACGGGGATCACGGAAAATGTTGATATTGGGGGACCAACATGTAAGACCCTGATAAATTTTTGTTCTGCCGAATTTTTTATATTCGTTATATTTTGCACGTGCTTCGGTTGAAATAGTATCACCGACCTGTTTCATAAGAACAGTATCAAACGATGCCGCCATGCCTATAGCCTGAGGGAAAATAGTTGCAACACCGCTTCTTGCGTAGCCGTGAAGGGCTTCGTTCCACCAGTTATATTCGGGAACACCGAGCCTTTCAACTGCGGCAGCCTCATGAGTAAGCTGAGAAAGTTTTTCGGGAAGTGTCATCTGAGCAACAAGTGCTTTTGCTCTTTCCTTACTTGTCATATATTTATCCTCCGTTTTTACGGTTTAATTTTCTATCAGTTAAGTATATCACATTTTCATAATTTTGTCAATGTAGTATAAATTTTTCCGACCAAAAACTGACCGTAATAAAAAAAGAGAATAAAAAAACAATAATATTGAATTTGTTCACAAAAAGGTACGGAATAAAAGGGAACTTTTTTCCCTAAAAACCATCTTTATATCAGGAGCATATATGATATCATTTTTTAACGAAAAATATAAAATATTTATCTTGACCGCTGTTTCCGTTTTTTTTGTTTTAACATCATGCAGTTGCGGCGAAAACACACGTTCAACGGTTATTTCAGTATCTTCAAAAGAGATAATGTCAAAAATAGCCAAAGATACCGTATTGGAAGCCACAAGAGAATACATCCCCGAAAATCCGAACAGCAAAGATATTTTGAAAAACTACTATAACATTGAAAAAACCGAGCTGCTTGACGATTTCTGCATTCTTCTGCCTGCAGGTAAAAACATATCCGAGATCGCGATTTTTCGTTTTTCCACGGATGAGGGCAGAAAAATGGTCGAAGAAGCTGTTAAAACAAGAAAAAATAAGATAGTATCCATCTGCAGCGCTATTTCTCCCGAAAAAGCGGAAACTGCAAAAAATGGAGAAATACTAAGATATTCAAATGCGGTCGTTATGATAATAACACCGAACAACAACGAAACCGTTAAAAATATCATTGACAACAACACATGATTTGTGATATACTTATAATGAATATTTATGATCAGATCGTGCAATAATAAATTATCATGAAAAAAGAGGAAAAACTATGCTTTTCAGTTCACTTTTATTTCTTTTCTGCTTTTTGCCGATAACATTGTTTTTGTATTTCGTCGTTCCGAGAGGCAAAAAAAATGTATGGAAAAACCTTGTTCTTTTTGTTGTTTCCATCATTTTCTATGCATGGGGCGAGCCGACATACATCCTGCTGATGTTATTTACAATTCTGCACAACTACATATTTGCTCTTTATATAGACAAATATAAACAAACGAAACCGCATATCGCAAAGGCGCTCATAACCGTTTCGGTCATTCTTAACCTCGGTTTTCTCGGCTTTTTCAAATACAGCAATTTCTTTATTGATAACATAAACAATATCTTTGGTTTTGGAATTGATTTCTTAAACGTTGTTTTACCGATAGGTATTTCATTCTACACCTTCCAGACTATGTCATACACTATCGATGTATTCAGAGGTGTGACGTCTGTACAAAAAAACATAATCAGCTTTGGCGCATATGTTACACTCTTTCCCCAGCTTATCGCAGGTCCTATCGTACAGTATAAAACCATTGCTGAACAGCTTGATAACAGAACAGACGAGCTTAAAACATTCGGAGACGGTGTAAAAGTTTTCACTGTCGGTCTTGCGAAAAAGGTTTTGCTCGCAAACAATATCGGTGCTCTCTGGACAACGGTTTCAGAGCTTCCTCAATCCGAAATGACTGTTCTTACCGCGTGGCTCGGTATTATTGCTTTTGCTTTCCAGATTTACTTTGACTTTTCGGGCTATTCGGACATGGCTATCGGTCTCGGCAGAATGTTTGGTTTTGAATTCTGCATGAACTTTAATTATCCGTATATTTCACAGTCTGCCACCGAATTCTGGAGAAGATGGCATATGTCTCTCGGTTCATGGTTCAGAGAATACCTCTACATTCCCCTCGGCGGCAACAGAGTTGTTAAATGGAAATTCTTCAGAAACCTCTTTATCGTTTGGTTCTGTACAGGCTTCTGGCACGGTGCAGGCTGGAACTTCATCATATGGGGCTTGTTCTTCGGTGTGCTTCTCGTTATTGAAAAACAGTTCCTTCTCAAATGGATGGAAAAGATACCGCGAGTTTTCAGACACATATACCTGCTTGTTGTTGTTCTCATAAGCTGGGTATTCTTTGCTATTGAAGATATGTCCGTTTGCGGCAGATATCTCGCAACGATGTTCGGTTTCGGCGGTGTTCCGTTTGCAGATGAAAGATTTATTTATCTGCTTTTAACAAATATAGTAATTCTTGTCGTACTCATCTTCGCATCTATCCCCACCCTTCCCTATATCAAAAATAAACTTATGCCCAAATACGGAAAAGCGCTTGAAGTTGCTGTTATTCCCGTAAGCCTTGTTATTTGGTTCCTTGTTACGGCAAGCCTCGTTTCGGGAAGCTTCAACCCGTTCCTTTATTTCAGATTTTAAAGTGAAATGATATGAAAACAAAATCAGTATATGTTTGCTCCGAATGCGGTGCAGTAAGCCCAAAGTGGGCAGGTAAATGTGTTGAGTGCGGAGCATGGAACACATTAAACGAAGAAATAATTTCAGATAAGCCGGAAAAAACAGTCAAAAAGACGGCTTCAAATGCATTGAGCGGCAATGCTCCCGTTAAACTTAAAGAAATAACGGGCAAAGAAGAAACACGTATGACTACCGGTATCGGAGAACTCGACAGAGTCCTCGGCGGCGGCATCGTTAAAGGCTCGCTCGTGCTCGTTTCGGGTGAACCCGGCATCGGTAAATCTACAATTCTTCTTCAGATATGCGAAAAGCTCGGTGAATCGATCCCTATTCTTTACGTTTCGGGCGAAGAATCCCCAAAGCAGCTCCGTTTACGCGCAGACAGACTCGGTGTACACAGCGAAAATCTTTTTATTCTCGCTCAGACCGATATTGAAACAGTATGCGAACAGGCAGCAGAGAAGAATCCCGGGCTTGTTATAATCGACTCAATTCAAACGATGAGCCATGAAAGCGTATCATCCGCTCCGGGAAGTGTTTCTCAGGTAAGAGAATGTACGGCTTCGCTCATGCGCTTTGCAAAATCAAAAGAGATACCCGTTTTTATCGTCGGTCATGTCAATAAAGAAGGCTCGATTGCAGGTCCGAAGGTTATGGAACATATGGTTGATGCTGTTTTGTATTTCGAAGGAGAAAGAAATATCGAATACAGAATGCTTCGTGCCGTCAAAAACCGTTTCGGCTCAACAAACGAAATAGGCGTTTTTGAAATGACAGGCACCGGACTAAAAGAGATCGGAAACCCGTCAGCAGTGTTTTTACAGGGCAAGCCGTCAAATATTTCGGGTATTGCTACGGTATGTGTTCTTGAAGGTACACGTCCGATAATCGCAGAGGTACAGGCACTCGTTGCTCCAACCCCGTTTCCTACGCCGCGAAGAGTTTCCGTAGGCTTCGATTACGGAAGATTCAATCTTCTCATAGCTGTGCTTGAAAAGCGATGCAAGATGTTTTTCGGAACATCGGACGCATACATAAACGTAATCGGCGGTCTTAGAATAGACGAGCCTGCGGCAGATCTTTCTGTTGCAGTTGCATTGGCTTCAGGACTTAAAGATTTTATTATCCCCGAAGATACGATACTGATCGGAGAAGTTGGTCTTGCGGGCGAAATAAGAGCCGTCACAGCGCTCGAAAAACGTATATCCGAAGCTAAAGCCCTCGGCTTTAAAAGAGCCGTCGTCCCGTCAAGAAACAGGATCGATTTTGAATCGGATATAGAGCTTATTCAGGTTGATAATATAAAAGACGTTTTTAATAAGATGTAAAAGATAAGAGATCATTGATTTTTTCGGTCAATGATCTCTTATAAATTTACAAAATTATAAAGAATAGAGGTGTTGACAAACTTGTAACTCCATGATATAATTAAAGTGATTTTAAAATTTAAAGCAATCGATCAATATAAATATATGAGGTGTAAAAAAATGGCATACGTAGTATTGACATCCGAAAATTTTGAAGAAGAAGTTATCAAGTCGGACAAGCCTGTTCTTGTTGACTTTTGGGCAACATGGTGCGGACCCTGCAGAATGATCGCGCCCATTGTTGAACAGATAGCAGAAGAAAATACAGACATCAAAGTATGCAAGGTTGATGTTGACGACCAGCCCGAACTTACATCAAGCTTTGGTATCCAGAGCATTCCCACTCTCATAGTGTTCAAAAACGGTGAAATTACCAACAAAGCAGTTGGTGCACGTTCCAAAGAAGCCATTCTCGAAATGCTCAAATAATCAAACGTCCGCCCGTTTTTTCAAAGCACTGCAAATAGAATAGATAGCATCGAGATTTGTCGGACGTCCCGTATCGGAGCTGTATGATGATCCGAAAACCTCTGAAAGCAAAGACGGATCTCCTCTGTCAAAGGCAACGGACACGGCATAGCGGATATTACGTTCGATCTTCGATACGGATGTGTTGTATTCCGATGTTAAAATAGAATAAATATGACCTGAAACGTGTTCTTTATCTTCTTCGTTTACCGCCGTCATAACAGCTGTGCGAAGATAATAAAAACCTCTTACATTTTCAGGGATACCTATATCTGAAAGAAAAGAAGCTACGGTCTGTTCCGAAAAAGTTATGGACTTTGCAGAATGATCATCCTTACGGGGCAGAAAATTTAAAAGCCTTTTTCCCGCATTTGTTATTTCTGTTGAACCGAAAGGTATAACAAGATAAAAAGTATCTTCTTTTTTATTTTTTATAATATGTGCGTTTCCGAGAGAAGCTATTTCTTCTCCAAACGATAAAATTTTCCGCACAGTTACGTCCCCCATCAATTTTTCGTGAATTATCGCGTCTTCCCGAAAAAAAACGACAAATATTTTCTCTGTATTTTTGATTACCTACATTAATTATACCCCTTTTAAGAAAAACTGTCAAGTTTTGCCACCAACAGATAAAGAAAGCGAGTAAAAACATGAATTTCAGAATCTCACTCACAGGAGATCTCGGCAGCGGTAAAAGCACCGTTGGAAAGATCCTCTCCGAAAAATACGAAGCAAAAATTTATTCGACAGGCCCTATCGTTCGCCAGATCGCGGCAGATAAAGGTATATCTGTTGTTGAATTGAACAAGCTCATGGAGTCCGACCCGAAAATCGACCATGAAATGGATGACCGTCTCAAGCTCTTATCCGAAGAACCCGGAAATCTGATCATTGACTCACGTATGGCATGGTTTTTTACAAAGGGAACATTCCGCGTTTATCTTGCAACATCCATTGAGGAATCTGCAAAGAGAATTTTCAACGATGAAAAACGTACATCCGAAACTTTTGCAAGCGTTGAAGAGGCTGCAAATAAGATCAGAGAAAGAAAAACAAGCGAAAACCTCAGATATAAAACACTTTACAATGCAGACTGCAGTTTTATGGGCAACTACGACCTTGTTGTTGACACGACTGCATCTCCTGCCGAATTGGCAGCTGAATTGATCGGTACTTCCTATAAGAAATTTATCGACGGAGAAGAAGCGGCAAAGATATTTATGTACGGCGGCAGACTTATCCCGACCGTAGAAATTACAGAAGAAGATATCAATACCGCGATCGAAACAAAGGACGAGCCTATCTGTAAACCGATAAATATTACAGTTTGCAACGGCGAAATGTTTATAACAAACAAAGAAGATGCCGTAAAAGCCCTTCGCTGTGTTGCAGTTGGCAACAACCTCATCCCCTGCTCCGCTGAATATACAGACATCGCACCCGCAGTTTCCGATGAAACAAAAGAAAATTGGAAACAGACTGTAAATGAAATAAAGCCGAAGAAATAAGTTAAAGGACATAGATAAAATCTATGTCCTTAATTTTATTTTTTATAATCCGCACACGCTTTGATATATGCGATAACATTTTCGACGGGGACTTCGGGTTCGAGCAGATGTGTGGGGCAAACGAACAAGCCGCCTTTTTCGCCTGCGATATCGAGATTTTCAAAGACAGTTCGACGTACATCCTCGGGAGTACCGAACGGCATAACGGACTGAGTGCCGAGCGTTCCGTGGAAAGAAAGACGGTCACCGAACTGTTCGTGAAGCTCTCTGAAATTCATTGTTTCGGGTTGAACGGGGTCAAGCACATCAATACCTGCTTTAATGAGCGAGGGAATAAGTTCTGTTACACGTCCGCACGAATGATAGAACACAACGACATCCGGATTTATCTTTTTTGCGGCATCAATAACACGTTTAAGCCGAGGCATAAGCCATTCCTCATAGAGTTCAACACTCATCATTATCGAATGCTGCATACCAACATCATCGCCGAGGAACAGAGCATCTACACCTGATTCGGCATAGAATTCAGCCTGCATTATGGCAAGATCAGTCACCTTATCAAGAAGAACTGTTGCCATATCGTCCTCGGAAAGCATATCACACATCAGATTTTCCATGCCGCGCATATACCATGCTTTTTCCCAGATGGTAGTCTGCATAGCACCCATAACGGGTCGGTCTTTAAGGTGAAGCTGTTCAACATCCTGTTTTCTCTGTTCAAGCGTTGATTTATCATAAACGGGAAACGGATATTCGAGGATCTGTTCAACAGAATCAAAGCCGTCCATCGGATGATACATCTTTGTCATATGGTAAGCATATTTAGAACCCGGTTCATGAGCAACACCCCAGCCGTCAATTCCTGTACCTGCCTTAAAAGATATATCCTTATAATATTTATCAAGAAAGACGCTTTTATCTGTCCATGCTGCATTCACGCCGCCAACATAATCGACATCCCAAGGAACGTTTATTGGGTGTTCTTTTACGTAGGCATTGTATTTTTCCGCAAGAGACGGACACATATTAAACGAAACAGGCATTCTTTCGAACCCTTTTCTTTTTGCAATGGAGATAAAATTTTCTCTGTCTGTCATAACTTATCGTCTCCTTCCCATATGTTAAAAAACTCAAATGAAAAAATTATTTTTCAATCTTGAACAATCTTGCAGTTCTGTTTTTCAGGCTGACAGAAAGAATATTTTCGTTGTATGAATACTTTGTTTCAAGACTTACGGGATATATGCATTCTGCATTTTTGATAGATATATCCTTGAAAGGAATTTCGAAAGTATCGTCTCCCCCGTCAAGTCTCCAAACAGCAAGATAGATCTTATCTTCGCAGTCAAGCGCAAAAGAGAACCAGTCGTCGGAGAAATGAGGCATACCGGTGGGATAGAACGGAAGAGCTGTTTTGATATCACCGCGAATCTGTTTATACACAGAGATACCCTCTGAAACCATATCAAAGCCTTCGGGAGAAATTTCAGCAAGATGACCGCTTTGATGAATACGTACAAGAATTGCATTGACCATATTCATAGCAACGTTTTCAACATCAGCATCTCTGAGCGGATATGCCCACACGGCACACTGTTCAGGACAGATACCCGCAGAAGAAGCTGCTGCAACAACTGCATTTTTCAGATAATCGGTCTGGTCACTGCTCGACTGGATACTGTGACGTGAAAGAAGAGCATATGTTGCACGCATAGCACCACTGGAGCAGCATTCTATTATCAATTCGGGATATTTTGCAAATATTTCATCAAGCCATGCAATATATGCACGGTTATGGCGAAGCAAGCCGTCACCGAAGCTGTCGCTGCCGCATTCGGTACCGATTCCGGCTTCAATATTGTAGTCCATTTTAATGTAACCGACACCGTATTCGCAAACAAGACGATCAATAACGCCTGTTGCATATGCTCTAACATCGGGATTTGAAAAATCGAGCTGATAACGGCCATGGTCGATAACACGTTTACCGTGACGGATAAAGAACCAGTCATCGGGAAGTTTATCAGCCAACGGACAATGAATACCCATTACTTCGATCTCAAGCCAAAGACCGGGAACCATACCTTTTGATCGGATATAATTGAGAGGTTCCTGAATGCCACCGGGGAAACGTGCACCTGAAGGCATCCATTCGCCTACGCCGGTCCACCATCCGCCGTCGGAATACCAACCGCAGTCGATACAAAAATATTCACAGCCTGATTTTGAAGCGGCATCTACAAGGGGAAACAATTTTTCGGTTGTAGGATCGCCGCCGAGGCAGTTCATATAGTCGTTAAAAATGACAGAAAGATCCTCATTGTCTCTGTTGGGACGGCGGATCGCTCTGCGGTATTTTGTCATTTCAGCCAATGTACCGTCGAAGCCATTAGCGGAGAAAGAAACCGCGGCGGGGACACTTTCAAAAGATTCGCCGTTGTGAAGTGTTTTCCACCAGCCTGCCGTATCCTGACACGGTCCGGACAGGAGCAGATAAAGCTCGTTAGCCTCATCGCCGACTTCCCACATCCATGAACCGTTATTTTCTATCTGCCACATAATATAAGTGCCTGCAGATTCATTTTCAAAATAACCTACAGGGAGGAATTCATCTGCAGCAAATGTACCTGTACTGGATTTTATCAGCGGTTTTATTGTTGACCAGCCAACCTTTGAAAGACCGAGTTCCGAAACAGAATGCTTATACCACTGTGCTTCTCCGAGCCAAGTATTGTGAGGAATGGAGATATTACACTTTTTATCCCATTCTCCTTCTCCGCCCGCAGAAATTCCATACAAATTAAAAGATGAAATATATTCGATAGTTATATCTTTTTCGGAACGGTTTTCAACTGTTGTGTATGATCTGACAGCCGCAATACCCGAATAAAAAACGAGGTAGGATGTTACATAAACATCATCTGCCTGCTGTGTAACTGAGAAAATACGTTGCTTTCCGTCTGCAGAACGGGTATCGGAATGAGAAACGTAACGAAGTCTCTCACTGAAACCCGCAGAGATATGTTTAGCACCGTGATGATCCTCGTACCCATAATCGGCAGTTTTGACCTGAACAAGACTGTAGGCATTACCTGCAGGAAGTTGTTCATCATCAAGCTCATTTAATCCCATATATAAAAGACGGGCTTTTCCGTCATCTGTAATTTTTAATGCAATAAATATTCCGTTTTCGTTAATTTTAATTAATTCAGCCATGTTTTTATATTCCTCTTTATCAATTATTTATTTAATAATTACTTCGTAGCATTATAATATAATTTTATACAATTATATTTTAGTATACCAAAACATATATTTTTTGTCAAGTATGAATATAATTTAATCAGAGCTTTTGATGAAACTATAAATAAAAATCAGCACAGCGTGCAGCTGTGCTGATCGGATATTTTATAAAACAGAGATTACGCCGTTTATTTTATCGCCTTTGTTTTCCATTTGCCTCTTGCATAGAAGATTGCAGTAAGAACTGCACCGATCACCCATGAACAGAGGAGAGAGATCTGAATGCACTGAGGAATACCGAACGGAAGCTCTTCTGTTCTTGTAAGGAAAGAGATACCGTATGCGATAGGAACACGGATAGCAACGGTTGTGATAAGAGAGATCCACATCGGTGTCATTGTGTCGCCAGCACCTCTCATAATACCTGAAAGGCTCTGTGTTACCGCAACTGCAATATAACCGACAGCAAGGATAAGCATAAGCTTATAGCTCATATCAACAAGTTCTGCTGTATCTGTAAATACGCCCATGAGGAATTTACCGAAAATAAGAATGAGCATGGTTATCGATGCGGAAACACCGACAGCCATCAACGTACCTTGCTTTGCACCCTTTGTTACGCGATCGTAAAGCCCTGCGCCTACGTTCTGACCGGCATAAGTTGTTAATGCAGTACCGAAGGAGAAGTTTGGCATCATAGCAAAACCGTCAACACGCATGATAACAACGTTTGCCGCAACAAACTGCGCGCCGAACTGATTTGTAAGAGACTGAACAACGATCATCGCAGAGGAGAAGATCATCTGAGTAAGACCGGAAGGAAGACCGAGACGGATAATCGTTTTAACATAATGACCTACGGGACGGAGATATTTGAACTTAAAGTCGAAATGTACGCCCATTCTTGCAAGCTTAACAAGACAAAGAATGGATGAAACTACCTGAGCAATAACAGTTGCAATTGCAACGCCGCTGACACCCATATTCAAAACCGCAACAAAAACAATATCAAGAACGATATTTACCGCTGTTGCGACGAGAAGAAAGATAAGCGTAGAAGTTGAATCACCGAGACCTCTTATTATACCGCTTAAAATATTATAAAAAGCCATACCTGCGATACCGACAAGAGAAATTGTGAGATAGTCGGCACACGCATCGAGAATCGTGTAATCCGGATTACTTAAAACAACGGGATCGGTGGGAGTGTTCAATATTTCAAGAATAGGACGGATAAACGGTGTTGCTATACATATAAGCAAAATACAGGAAATAATTGTAACCGTAATTCCGTTACCGATAGTTACGGAAAGCGCTTCACGGTTTCTCGCACCGAAATACTGAGATACCATTATTGTAACGCCGGCAGAAATACCGATAAATAAAACGAGAAGCATATTAAGAATTGGCATTGAACTGCCAACCGCAGAAAGAGCGTTATCTCCGATATATTTACCTACAACGATACTGTCAACCGTGCTGTAAAGCTGCTGCGCAATATTACCGAGAAGCATCGGCAAAGTAAATATAAGGATACTTTTCCACGGAGTACCCTGAGTCATATCCGTGGGTGCGAACAATGATTTGATATTCACTATTTTTTACCTCATAATCAAAATTTTTACTTATACAGTATACCACAACCTGACGTTATTTTCAATACTTTTACTAAATTTTACACAATTTCCATTTCTGTCTTTTTCTTGACATCAATTGACAAATAATGCAGTCTATGATATAATTAAAAGAATGAGGGAGTAGCAAGCGTTATTCCGACGTAGCAAGTCAACATCCTGGCGAAAGCCTGGCTTGCTTCAAATTGCGAGACTCATGTATATCGGATTAGCTATACATGGGGTCTTTATTATAAACCGACACCAAGTATGGTCTGTTCCATACTTGTTTTTATTTTGGAGGAAACCTGAACTGGGGATTTACATTCTTTTTCAACAGTATTTTGCTCGGAATAGGTCTTGCGATGGATGCGTTTTCCGTATCTTTGGCAAACGGACTGAACGAACCTTGTATGAAAAAAAGAAAGATGTTCGGTATAGCCGGAATGTTCTCATTTTTTCAGGCATTGATGCCTATGATAGGCTGGGTATGTGTTAAAACAGTAGTTCAGCATTTTCAGTCATTTGAAAAGCTCATACCGTGGATCGCGCTTCTTTTACTCGGATTTATCGGCGGCAAAATGCTTTATGAAGGATTAACAAGCAACGAAACCTGTGAAGAAAAAGAAGGCGTGGGATTTTTCGGACTTGTAGTTCAGGGGATTGCAACATCTATCGATGCTCTTTCGGTAGGTTTTACAATTGCCGAACACGACCTTATTTCCGCAATCGTTGCCGCTCTTATAATTGCAGTCGTAACGTTTTTCATTTGCATGGGCGGTATATTTATCGGCAGAAAAGCAGGCACAAGGCTTGCAGGAAAGGCCGGTATTTTAGGCGGCATTATCCTCATTTTTATAGGACTTGAGATATTTATAACAAGTTGGTTTTAACAGTAAACTCCTGACGGAAAAGTCTCCTTCTCATAAGGAAGTTTGCTCGTGAGCATTAAAACCTGCACCGCAGGAAACAAAGATTAACCCCGACAGATTAAAAAAGTCTGTCGGGGTTTACTATTCGATAAATTGGAATTTGTCTTATTGTCAAATCAATTTGAATTTAAAGGTCTATGTACATAATTGTTGATGAAGTATGGAAACCCACTCTTTCATACAAAGGGATTGCTTTCATATCTGCGGAATTGAGTATTGTTTTAATT
>CAJGDF010000010.1 GCA_904502105.1 uncultured Clostridia bacterium | reverse complement strand
GGCTGAATTTTCAAACGGTGCGGTAATGGACCTCGGTGTTTACTGTATCTGGCCTATGGTTGCGCTTTTCGGTGAACCCAAAGATGTTAAAGCATTCGGTATAACTGTGCCCGGCGGGGTTGACGGAACCGGAACGGCTATATTCCTTTACGATACGTTTACCGTAACGCTTAATTATTCAAAGGTTTCAAATTCTTTCCTGCCGTCCGAAATTCAGGGCGAAGATGCAACTATATGTATCGATAAGTTTAACATCCCTGAAAAGGTTTCGGTCGTTTACAGAGATGGACGAACCGAAAATGTTCCCGTTGATCAACGTGAGGACAGTATGTGCTACGAAATAGAGGAATTTATGGATTGCATAAAGAACGGACGCACCGAATCTCTCGTTAATACCGTGAAAATGTCCAGATGCGTTATGAAAATTCTCGATGAGATACGCAGACAGACAGGTATCGTTTACCCTGCGGATAATATTTAACCTTCTGTTAATTGAACTCTTTATTTTGAACTCTTTTCGTAAAAGCCTTTATAAATATTGACATTGTGCGATATTTTTGATATACTATAAAATACGAAAATAAAGAACCTTCGGAGGAATTCATGGGTTTATTTAAATACGATTATGATAAAGAGGGGCAGGGCGTCGGTAAAGACGTTGCGATGGATCCCGGCTTTATCAGATTTTTTAAGGTTATCTGGAATAAATTCGGTCAGCTTGTTATTCTGAATATTATCTACATTTTTGCGTGTGCGCCTATCGTAACGATCGGCCCCGCAACTGCGGCACTGACATACGTTCTTCGAAATATGTCTCAATCAAAGCCGGTATTTTTTATCTCGGATTTCGTTGAAAAATGTAAAACCTGCTTTAAACAGGCATTTCTTATTACGGTAATAGATGTCCTTGCGGCGGTGGCAATCTATTTTTCCTTTATGTTCTGGTCCGATCCGTCGGTCGGTATTCCGTCATTCTTCAGGCCGTTTGCTCTTGTTGTCACGCTTATCGTGGCGTATATTCTCATTTGCATGAATTTTTATATTTTCCCGATGCTTGTTTCTTTCGACCTTTCGCTTAAAAATCTCGTAAAGAACAGTATTATTCTTGCAATGTACAAGATCTGGCACAATCTGGCGATGGTTCTCTTTATTCTTGCTATCGTCGTTATTTGCTTCCTTCTCGGACTTCTCTCTTTCCCGATCATTTTCACGCTTGTTTTTTCTGTTATCTTTTTGTTTAACAATTTCCTTGTTTATCCTCTTCTTGTTAAGTATGTCGCACTCCCGACAGAGGCTGCGGAAGAAAACAACGAAGAAAAAGTATTTGACGATAACCGTCGTATAAAATAAAAAATCACGGCACTCTCAATAAAACGGGAGTGCCGATTTATTAAATAGGAGCTTAGCGTGAAAAATACTTTTTTACGCAGGTTTTGTGCAAAACCAGCCCTAAATTCCAAAAGAAAGTAAACTTTTGTAAACGAAAGCCGTGGTATATTATTATGTTTAAGACAAGTAATGATTTTAATCTCACAAAGAAAGCTTGCTATTATTCGTACCTTTCAATGTCGTCTGTTTTTGTTCTTCCTCCCATTCTCTTTTTAACATTTCGCGAGATGTATGGAATTTCATTTACGTTGCTCGGAACTCTCGTTCTGATAAATTTCTGCACACAGCTTGGTGTTGACTTGATCTTTACGTTCTTTACAAAATATTTTAACGTCAAAAGAACCGTTCAGATAATGCCGCTTATAACGTGCCTTGGACTGCTTATCTATGCACTTGTTCCAACGTTCTTCCCTGAACTGGCATACCTCGGTTTTGCTGTCGGTACAGTTGTTTTCTCGGTTGCTGCAGGTCTTTGCGAATGTCTTCTCAGCCCGACTGTTGCCGCTATCCCTTCGGATGATCCCGGCCGCGATATGAGTATGCTTCATTCTCTTTATGCATGGGGCGTTGTTACGGTAGTTGTTATAAGTACTCTTTTCCTTACTTTTTTCGGCACTGAAAACTGGATGTATCTCACAGTATTCTGGGCTCTTGCCCCCGTTGTTGCTTTTATTCTTTTCAGCATTGCACCTATGCCCGAAATGAATCTTACGCATGAAAATTCTTCTGATAAAGTAAAAAAGAAGAATTTTGCAATAATCCTTTGTTTCTTCTGTATTTTCTTCGGAAGCGCCGCAGAAAACTCCATGACTAACTGGATATCCAGCTTTATGGAAAATGCTTTGGGTATCCCGAAATCACTGTGTGACGTTGCGGGTATTGCTCTTTTCGGTATTCTTTTGGGCCTTGTCAGAACCCTTTACGGTAAGTACGGTAAAAATATCTATTCCGTCCTTTTCTTTGGTATGATAGGTGCGGTTGTATGCTATCTTGTTGCAGGTCTTGCCCCCAGTCCCATAATGGCTGCGGTTTCTTGTGTTTTGACAGGTATCTGTACCTCTATGCTCTGGCCGGGCACATTGATCTTTATGGAAGAAGTCATAAAAAATCCGGGTGTTACAGCTTATGCTCTTCTTGCGGCAGGCGGTGACTTTGGCGCATCGATTGCTCCGCAGATGCTCGGAGCGGTAGTCGATACGGTTTCCGAATCGGCTTGGGCAGTATCTTTGGGGCAGACGTTGTCTCTTACAAGCGAACAGATCGGTATGAAGGTCGGTATGCTTACCGCTGCGATCTTCCCGATGATAGGCGTTGTTTTGCTTGTATTTATGGGCAGATATTTCAAGAAAAAAGTATTTGTTAAAAACAAAATATAATATGTGTTGATATATTCATCATACGAAAGGAGTTTTATTGTGAGAATTACGGTTTTAGGTTCAGGTCATGGCGTCCCCGAGGCTCACAAAAAATGTACATCTATCCTTATAGAGGTCGGTGAAAACCGCTATTTTGTTGATGCGGGCTGTGATATTAACGTGGAACTTTCAAACAGAAGAATTCCGTTTGAAAGCGTAAAGGCATTGTTTATTACTCATCCTCATTCCGATCATATAGACGGGCTGTTTCCTTTTCTCGGTCTTCTCGGATGGTTTTATACGAAAGTAAATCCGGAAGTTTACGTTCCGAATGAAAAGTGTATAGATCTTATAAAGTTTTATTTTGATACGTTTGAGATGCAGATTCGTCCTGAAACGAAACTTTGTACTGTCGGTGATGGCGTTATCTACGATGACGGTGTACTGAAGGTTACCGCTATCCCAACGCAGCATTGTCAAAACGCACATGCGTTTCTTCTCGAAGCTGAGGGCAAGCGTATTCTTTGCTCAGGTGATCTCAGGCATCCTTCGATTGACTTTCCCGATGTTTATGATATCGATGCCGCTCTTCTCGAAGCGGCGCACTTCGATGTTAAAGAATATACGAATATAGTTAAGGAAAGACGCTTTAAATCGGTTTACATCAACCACTACGGCAACTACCTCGGACGTATCAACGTTGAACAGTTCCGGAATCTTAAAAATGATATTTCGCCTATCCCGGCAGAGCTTACTACCGACGGCTTTGAGATAAATCTTTAAGGACAAAGAGATAAGGACTTATATTCCTTATCTCTTTTTTTGTTAAAACAATAAATTTACAAAAACCTCTTGACAAATCCGTATAAACTGTATATAATAAATATATACAGTTTTGACGGGGTGATGGAATGACTGTTTTGATCGATAATAAAAGCGGCGAACCGATATATAACCAGATATATTTTCAGATAAAAAATCAGATAATAAGCGGTGAATTAAAAGAAAACGAGATGCTTCCGTCTATTCGTGGGCTTGCGAAAGATCTTCGTATCAGCTTCATAACAACGAAACGAGCATACGAGGAGCTTGAAAAAGATGGGTTTATATATACTCTTCCGTCAAAGGGCTGTTACGTTGCTCCTAAAAATACAGAGCTTTTGCGTGAGGAAAATTTGAAAAAGATAGAAGATCATATCGATTCCATCGCAAAGCTTGCATCTTCGTGCAATTTAACAAAGCAGGATATTATCGATATGGTCATGTTTTGTATGGAGGGAAATGAATGAACGCACTTGAAATAAAAGATCTGAATAAGTCTTTCTCCGGTTTCAGCCTTGAAAACTTGAATTTAACATTGCCCTGCGGCTGCATAATGGGGCTTATAGGCGAAAACGGAGCCGGAAAAAGTACAACAATAAGACTTATCCTTGATATGATCCGAAAAGACAGCGGTTCTGTAACTGTTCTCGGAAAAGACAATGAGAAAAATATCAGACTTTTAAAAGAAGATATAGGTGTTGTTACCGATGAAATAGGGATTCCCGAATGTCTTACCGCAAAGCAGGTCGGAAAGATCATGAAGCACACGTTCAAAAATTGGGACAGCAACGAATATTCCCGCCTTTTAAAAAAACTTTCTCTTCCTGATAACAAGCAGTTTAAAGAATTTTCAAGAGGCATGAAAATGAAGCTCGGTATCGCTGTTGCAATGTCTCACAATGCAAAGCTTTTGCTTCTTGATGAACCAACAAGCGGGCTTGATCCTGTTGTCCGTGATGAGGTCGTTGAGATGTTTTATGATTTTACAAGAGACGAAGATCATTCAATTCTCATCTCCTCGCATATAGTAAGCGATCTTGAAAAGCTTTGCGATTATATTGCTTTTCTGCACAAAGGAAAACTTCTTCTCTGTGAAGAAAAAGACAGATTGCTTTCCGAATACGGTATAGTTCACTGTACGGCGGAACAGCTTTCGGAATTCGACAAAAATCTGTTAAAGCACAAAAAAGAAACTCCGTACGGTGTTGAACTTATGCTTTTGAGAAAAGATATCCCCGATACGTTTAAGTTCAGCCCGATAAGCATAGAAGAGCTTTTTGTATTCATGGTAAAGGAGGCAAGATAGATGAAAGGACTTCTTTTGAAAGATTTCTATATGATGGCAAAATACTGCAGGTCATATTTGTTTATAACAGTTATTTTTATTGTTGTCTCTTTTTTCAGCAGTGAAAATTTGTTTTTTATTTTCTATCCTTGTTTGCTTTGCGGAATGATACCCGTAAATCTTTTAGCTTATGATGAAAAGAGCAAATGGCTGCAGTATGGCGAAACAATGCCATTCACGAGAGCTCAGACAGTAAGCTCAAAATATCTCATAGGTCTTTTTGTTCAGGGCGCGGTACTATGTTTTACAGGTATTTCGCAAGCTGTTAAAATGATTTTCAACGGAGGTTTTCAGCTCGGCGAATATCTTATTCTTATGATGCTTATGCTTATTTTAGCATTGGTGTCTGCGTCGGTAAGTCTTCCTTTCTTATTTAAGTTAGGTGTTGAAAAAGGAAGAATGGCATATTATATCATGATCGGTGCTGTGTGTGCGGGCAGTGTTGTGTCATCTTCTATCATGTCTGAAAAAATGTCTGTGGATATAGGTATGAACGGTGTATTGCCTATCCTTTGTGTTGTTGGAATTATGATGTATGCACTCTCATGGTATTTGTCTGTTGTGTTTTACAAAAAAAGAGAAATATATTAAAAGAAAAATATCCACGGTGAAAATTGTGGATATTTTCCTGTTTTATTTAGTATGCAACATCAAATGCGGCATGAAATCATTCAATGTAATATTGAATGTTGCACTTATCCGGGGGCAATTGCTTGACTTTTTCTTCGTTCTGAGCTATAATCTTGTTATACAACAGGAGGTCGTATATGAGCTTTGGCAAAAATTTAAGTTACTACAGAAAACACTTGAATATCACTCAGGAAGAATTGGCGGATAAGCTTTATGTCACAAGACAGACCGTGTCCCGTTGGGAGACAGATTCTGTTTTTCCTGATGTCGAAACTATTATAAAATTATGTGATATGTTTGACTGCTCAATGGATATCCTCGTCAGAGGTGATGCCGAAAATAATATTTCTGAACAAAAAGATGATCCGGAAAACAATACTGAAAACACGGTGGGAACAACTCTCGATTGGTATTATTTAAATGGCTCGGTTTGTTCGATAATAATGATATTATGCACTCTTATTTTTCTGCTCCTGGGTTTTTTAGGCAATCATTGGCATCCGGGATGGATAGTTTTTGTTATCGGGGCATTTGCCTGTGCTATCAGTTCCGTTTCGGCTGACCTGATTAACAGTATCTTTTTTCGGAATAAACGATAAAATAAAACAGCGTGATACTCTTTTTATATGGTACCACGCTGTTTTTTTATTTCGCAATATAAAAATTTATTCCGATGTTCAGAACGGGTTCTCCGTTTTTTGACTGTCCGACGGAAAGTTTTGTTATTTCAACCTTTTGTCCGTATTCTGAGCTTATTGCCGAGAAAACGATATCCGAAACAAGTTCGTCTGCCCCGAAGTGTGAAAGTGTTTCCGTTCCGAGGGTTATGCCGCCTACGGTTATCGATCTGATTCCCGTTTTCAGCTTTCCGTTTTCAACGGACGGATCAGCCTGCACAAATACGGTAACCTCATTAGGTAAAAACATCAAAAGAACGTCCGGAATATTGCTGCCAAATACTTTCGATATGTCTTCTTTTGCTATAACTGCCGATAATGTAACTCCACCTTCCGATGGAAATGTGAGCTTCATATCCTTTAAAGGTTGAAAGTTTTTAGCATTCTTTTTTATCATTGCATTAAGCTCATCCTGAGTAAATGCAAGATCGACCGGAATATAAGTTATATCTTTTATTTTTTCGGATATTACCGCAACTATATCCGGTGTATCAACTTGTTTTCCAACCTCTGTTTTACCGAAATAATTACCGAACATAAAAACTATTGCCATAAAGATCAGAAAAAAGATCGAAGCTGCTATTGCTTTTAATATCCGTGCCGCTATAATTCTTCCCGAAAAAGTATGTCCGCAAAAAGGACAGAATTTTGATCCGTCTTCAACATCTTTGCCGCATTTAACGCATATCATATAAAAATCACCTTTCTTTTATTCAATGACCGTAATTGCTGTTTTGGGCACTGCTTTGTATTAATAGTATTCATATTTACAATACATTATACTTTCAAATTTTGGGTTGGTCAAGAAAAATTTCACGTATATTTGTGTCAAAAAAGTGAACATGTGTATTTTTCGGTAATAATTATCCCGAAAAACTTGACAAAGCATATAAAAAGGGGTAGAATATATAATGAAACATTATCTCTGTAAGTATGCAGATTAAAAGACATATCTTTACCGTAAAAATATATAATAATAAACCAGGAGGGAACAGATTTGGTTAAAAGCATGACAGGTTTCGGCAGGGCATCGGCATGTATCGAAGGCGCTTCCGTAACCGTTGAGATAAAATCGGTAAACCACCGTTATTTTGAATTGAACGCGCGCATCCCTCGCGCATATATGCAGCTCGAAGACAGTATCCGTTCATATCTTTCAACAAGAGTTGCACGAGGTAAGTTCGATCTTACTTTAAATCTTGATTTTTCCGCTGTTGAAAGCGATAAAACAGTTACAGTTAACCGTCAGCTTCTTAAAAACTATATTGACGAGCTTTCTTCTGTAGCAGAAGAATTCGGACTTCATAACGATGTTTCGGTAAACACAGTTCTTCGTCTTCCCGATGTTGTAACTCTTACACAGACAGAAAACGATGCCGCTGAGCTTTGGAACACCGTAAAGCCCGTTGTTGAAGAAGCTGTTGATTCTCTTATCCGCCAGCGTGAGGCTGAGGGCAAGCGTCTTTGTGAAGATATCTCACAGAAATGCGCTATGATAAAAGAGCGTGTTGCAATAATTGATTCAAGAGTTCCTGCTCTTACAGAAGAATACAGCGCACGTTTAAGAAAACGTATTGAAAAGCTTCTCGGAAACACAGAGATAGACGAACAGCGTCTGCTTACCGAGGTTGCAATAATGGCAGATAAAACAGCTATCGATGAAGAGGTCGTTCGCCTCGGCTCTCATATAGTTTCTCTTGAAGAGAATCTCATGGCTGAAAAGCCTATCGGTAAGTATATTGACAATTCTATTCAGGAAATGAACAGAGAGGTCAACACCATTTCATCGAAGATAGGTGATATGGAAGTTACAAAGATCGTTCTCGAGCTTAAATCCATTATCGAACAGATCAGAGAACAGATCCAGAATATTGAGTGATCCTGCCATGAAGCTTGTAAATATAGGTTACGGCAACAGTATTGCCGAAAGCAGGATAATCGCTGTCGTTGCACCCGACTCTTCGCCTGTTAAACGTATAATAGCAGACGCGAAAGAAAAAGGTCTTCTTATTGATGCTACATACGGACGAAAAACAAAATCCGTAATCGTTACAGACAGTACACACGTCGTTTTAAGTGCAGTTTCGCCTGAAACCATAAGCGGACGTGTAAATGAAAATTTAGGAGAATAATCACAGTTTTTATATTTAATCGGAGGTAGAAAATATGTTGTATCCCAGCATCAGCAATCTTATCAAAGGCGAAAACAAATGCCGCTATTCACTCGTTATCGCAGTAGCAAAACAGGCTCGTTATCTTGCTGAAAAAGCAGAAGAAAACGGCGAAAAATTTGAAGAAAAGCCCATCAAGCAGGCAGTTATGTCCATTGCCGACGGAAAAGCAAGCTTCAGAGAAATCCGTAAAACAGCAGACGAAGAATAATGCCGTCTGAGCCCGCAAAATATGCGCTTGTCGCAATAAAGGGTCTGCCTATGTCGGTCGATGCGCTTTATACGTATCTTATACCCGACGGGCTGAAAAGTAATATAAAGGCAGGTCTTTTATGCACTGTTCCGTTCGGACGTAAAAAAGACGCTGAGGGCGTTATCGTTGCTTTAACAGACACTACCGACTGTCCCGAGGAGAAGATCCGTCCGGTTACCTCTCTCGGTGATGATGAGCCCGATATGTCGTCGCTTTCGCCCGACAGACTCAGTCTTGCTATCTATATCAGAGAACGCTATTTTTGCACGTATTGGGATGCCGTATCGCTCGTACTCCCTTTCGGCAAGATAGTTTCGAGAAAAATAAACAGAAAAAGAGAGTTTAAAGACCCTCTTTCAAAGCTTGAACGTCATCCGGTTTCCGAGACCGTTTTGAGTGCCGAACAGCAGTCCGCTTATGAAGAAATGAAAAAAGGGCTTTCTTCGGGCGGTGTTCATCTTCTTTTCGGTGTTACGGGCAGCGGTAAAACGCTTGTTTATATCAAGCTTATCGATGATGTTCTGAAATCGGGAAAGACAGCCATACTGTTAGTTCCCGAAATCGCGCTTACGTATCAGATCGTTTCACGTCTTTATGATCACTACGGCGACGATCTTGCCGTTCTTCACAGCGCTCTTACAAAAGCCGAGCGTAAAGATACTTTTTCGCTCATCAAGTCGGGAAAGAAAAAAGTTGTTGTCGGAACACGTTCAGCACTTTTTGCTCCCGTAAACGATCTTGGAATAATAATAATCGATGAAGAGCAGGAAAATGCATATAAATCGGAAATGACACCGAAATATGCTGCCTGCGAGGTTGCTGCTTTTATAGCAAACAGATCAAAGGCTCTTCTTGTCGTTTCATCCGCAACACCGTCTTTTGAGTCGTTCAATCTTGCGGAAAACGGTAAAATAGGTCTTTCTCAGATCAACAGCAGATATAACGGTCAGCCTATGCCGAAAGTCGTTCTCGTTGATCTTCGCGAAGAAGTAATGAAAGGCAACGGAACTCTTTTCGGATCACTCCTTCTTTCAGAGATAAAAGAAAATCTCGATAGGGGAGAGCAAACCGTTCTTTTTATGAATCACAGAGGGTACAATACCTTTGTTAGCTGCTTTGACTGCGGTGAACCGATCGTTTGTCCATATTGCGGTGTTACGATGCCGTATCATAAAAAAGACGAACGACTTGTCTGTCACTATTGCGGTTATTCAACCCATGTCCCCGATCATTGCAATAAATGCGGCGGGAAAACAATGAAATATTCCGGTACGGGAACGCAGAAGGCCGAAGAGGATCTTTCAAAGCTATTTCCCGAGGCTCGTATTCTTCGCATGGATGCCGATACTGTAGCCGAAAAAGGCAGCAGGGATGAGATACTTTCTCAGGTTTCAAGAGGCGAATGCGATATCCTTTTAGGTACGCAGATGATTACAAAAGGGCTTGATTTTCCCAATGTAACGCTTGTGGGTGTTCTTAATGCGGATACGATGTTGTTTTCATCCGATTTTCGTGCTCTTGAAAAAACATTTTCTTTGATGACACAGGTCGTCGGCAGAGCAGGCCGTTCCGAAAAATCAGGCAGGGCGATAATTCAGTCATATTATCCCGAACACAGGGTTTTCCGTTATGCGCTCGATCAGGATTATGTCGGTTTTTATAAGGATGAAACGGCTTTTCGCAGAATGATGCTCTATCCGCCGTTTTGCGACATATGTCAGATCTCGTTTATTGCAAAAACAGAGGAAGATGCTTTTGATGCTGCCGAAAGGTTTGAACAGGCATTAAGGGCGGCTCAGGAAAAATCCGAAAATCTTCCGTTACGTATAATTCCCGCAAAATCAACCTATGTTCCCATGGTCGATACAAGACCGAGGGTCCGTATACTTATCAAATGCGTGGATAACCGCGCTCAAAGAAAAATTTTGTCGGAAGTCTATCTTTCGTTTATAAAGGATCCCGCGAACAGAGATATTCGTGCGGATATAGATATGAATCCTTCAAATATCAGTTAAACAGGAGAATTTTTTATGGCATTACGTGAAATAGTAACAGAGGGCTACGAAAGCCTTTCTAAAATATGCAAACCCGTCACCTCTTTCGACAGCCGTCTTGAACTTCTTGTTAAAGACATGAAAGATACTCTTATAAAAGCAGACGGTCTCGGCCTTGCCGCACCTCAGATAGGTGTTGTTCGCCGCATTGCTATTATTATAGACGGTGAAACAGATCAGATGGTAACTCTTATCAATCCGGAAATTACCGCTATGTCCGGTGTTCAGAATAAAAACGAAGGTTGTCTTTCCGTTCCCGGAGTTTGGGGTAAAACAGAAAGACCTGCAGTAGTTACCGTTAAAGCTCAGGATGTTAAAGGCGAATGGTTTGAAATGACACGAGACGGTATCACTGCAGTCTGCATCTGTCATGAGCTTGACCACCTCGACGGAATCCTTTTCAGAGAACACGTTGTTGAATATCTCGAAGACAGAGATTAATAATAATTGGAAGGACTGATCTGAATGAAAGTTCTTTTTATGGGTTCTCCCGACTTTGCGGTAGAATCGCTCAAAGCCCTTATTGAAGCAGGTCATGAGATTTGTGCTGTTGTAACACAGCCCGATAAGCCTAAAGGCAGAGGCTATGCTCTTTTTCCGACTGCTGTCGGCGCATATGCCGAGGAAAAGGGTTACGATGTTTATAAACCCGATACTGTTAAAAACGGCGAGCTTATGCCCGTTCTTGAACAATATCAGCCTGAAGTTATCGTTGTTGCGGCATACGGAAAGATCCTGCCCGAATATATTCTCAATTATCCGAAATACGGCTGTGTCAACGTTCATGCATCTCTCCTGCCGAAGTACAGAGGTGCTTCTCCCATCAATTTTGTTATAATCAACGGCGAAGAGAAAACAGGTATCACCACCATGCTTATGGATAAAGGTCTCGATACCGGCGATATGCTTCTTTGGCGTGAAACACCTATCACTCCCGAAGATAATGTTGAAACGCTTCACGATCGCCTTGCTATTATCGGAGGCGAGCTTATCTGCGAAACTCTTGACGGTCTTGAAAAAGGTACAGTTACAAGAACACCGCAGACAGGGGAGACATGCTATGCTCCTCTTATTACAGCCGAAACAAAAAAACTTTCTTTTAACTTAACAAAACGCGAAATAATTAATAAGATCAGGGGCTTGAGCCCTGTACCCGGAGCTGTTGCAACCGCGGGCGGAAAAACAGTAAAAGTTTTTGCTGCGGAAGAAACAGACGGACCTCATGACGGCAAGCTTACTGTAAAGGTTGCCGACGGCTGGATCCGAGTGACTCAGCTTGCTCCCGAGGGTAAGAAAAAAATGTCCGACGAGGACCTTCTTCGCGGCAACAGAAATTTTGCGTTTGATGTTTAGCCTGTAAAGGTATTTACGGAGGTAAAAAATTGCCTTATATTGATTATTGGTATGTTATTCTTGTTGTTCCTGCGATGATCCTTTCGCTTATTGCCTCGTCTTCCGTTAAAAGCACGTATGCAAAATTTGCAAAAGTAGCGGCAAAAAGAGGTATGACAGGATATGAGATCACTTGTGAGATCCTTCGCAGAGCAGGTATAACGGAGGTTTCCGTCGGAAGAGTTAAAGGCGAACTTACCGATCATTACAGCCCCAAAGAGCATATCATCCGCCTTTCAGACAGTGTTTATAACGGAACATCCGTTGCGGCGCTCGGTGTTGCCGCCCATGAAGCGGGTCATGTTTTGCAGTATTACGGCAACTATGCTCCCATACGTTTGCGAAACTCAATGCTTCCTGTTGTAAACTTCGGCTCAAGCCTTTCAATGCCGCTTGTTATTATAGGCTTTTTGCTTGGCAGCGGTATGCTTGTTGATATAGGTATAATCCTTTTTGCTGTAGTCGTATCTTTTCAGATATTGACATTACCCGTTGAGTTTAACGCTTCTTCAAGAGCGTTAAATCAGCTCGAATCCTGCGGTGCGCTTGCATCTGACGAACTTCCCAAAGCCAAAAAGGTTCTCAGTGCGGCGGCTATGACATATGTTGCTTCGGTTGCGGTATCTCTTGCCCAGCTTTTGCGACTCATTTTGATTTCAAATAACAGACGAAGATGAAAACAGATATTGCTTCTTTAAATTTTGACCGCCTTGCCGAATTTGTTGCGGAAAACGGTCTTCCTAAATACAGAACCGAACAGATATTCCGTTGGATATCAAGGGGTGTTCTTTCATTCGATGAAATGACTGACATTTCAAAGGATCTTCGGGCAAAACTTTCCGAAACGGCTTCTTTGCCTGTTCTTCAAACAGAAAAGAAACTCGTTTCTTCGGACGGTACAACAAAATTTTTATTTACTCTCGAAGATGGGGAACACGTTGAAACCGTTGTTATGAAATACGAACACGGAAATTCTGTTTGTATCTCCTCTCAGGTCGGCTGCAGAATGAACTGCGCATTTTGTGCAAGTTCTTTAAAAGGTTTGCAAAGAAGCCTTACCGCAGGCGAAATGCTTGCTCAGGTAGCTGTTGCAAACAGGGAATGCAACGTTTCGTCACTTGTTGTTATGGGTATCGGCGAGCCGATGGATAATTATGATAATATTCTCACCTTCCTCGAAAACCTCAGTGATCCTCGCGGGTTAGGTATGAGCTTGCGTCATGTTTCCGTTTCAACATGCGGTATCGTCCCCAAAATAAACGAGCTTGCAGAGAAAAAGCTTCAGCTTACACTTTCTGTGTCTCTTCATGCTCCCGACGACGAAACAAGAAACAAAATAATGCCTGTTAACAAAAAATGGAATGTTAGAACGCTAATCGATGCGTGTTCAAATTATATAGAAAAAACAGGCAGACGTATTTCTTTTGAGTACACACTCATAAAGGGCGTAAACGACTCTGTCCGCCATGCCGAAACCTTAGCTAAACTCCTTAAAGGTATGCTTGCACATGTAAATCTCATTCCCGTAAACTATGTTATGGAACGTGGATTTGAACCTTCTTCTCCCGAAAGCATACGCCGCTTTTACGATACACTCAAAAGCAAAGGGATAAATGTTACTGTCCGAAGAACATTGGGCAGTGATATAAATGCCGCTTGCGGTCAGCTGAGACATAAGACCGAAGCGGGCAAATAAATTATAATCATTTATTAACTGTAAATTAATGTACGTTGTTTTACAACATCGGAACTATCTTCTTCATCGGAGGAAACAACTATGACTATTACCGGAAAGACTGATGTCGGCAGGGTCCGCTCCTCAAATCAGGATGCATTTGCCTACACCGAATTCGGCGGGGATAATTTCTGCGCCGTTGTTTGTGACGGTATGGGCGGCCATGTCGGCGGAAGTGTCGCATCCGAAACAGCTATTGCGGCTTTTCAAAAACAGATGAGTATGGCAGAAGAGGCCTCTCTAAAGGAAAGAAACATTGAATCCCTTCTTGTTTCTTCCGTTATAAGGGCTAATGAAGCTGTATTTTCCAGATCTATCGTTGAACCGTCATTAAAGGGTATGGGTACAACGATTGTTACTGTTTTTTCTTATGAAGGCAAGAATTACGTTGCTCATGTAGGTGACAGCCGTGCATATTTCTTTGACGGGGAAAATATAGTACGATTGACTAAGGATCATTCCGTTGTTCAGGAAATGATCGATAAGGGTGAAATTACAGAAGAGGAAGCCGCAAATCATCCTTATAAGCACGTAATAACCCGTGTCCTCGGTATAGATTCTGAGGTCTCTGTTGAGATTTCGGAAATCGATCTTTCTTCGCCGGGTAAACTTCTTCTTTGTTCTGACGGCCTTTACAATATGTTGTCTGACCGTCTCTTGGAAGAATTCCTCAGACTTGACGTTGATGTTGTCGATCTTTGCGATCTTCTCGTTGCTGCGGCAAACGAGCGCGGAGGAAACGATAATATCACTGTTGTTGTCGCCGAAATATAAGGGCGGAGGATATCTTTGAATACAATGATAAATACTGTCCTTGGAGGCAGATATACTATTCTTGAAACAGTTGGCGTCGGCGGTATGTCCGTCGTTTATAAAGCCGTTGACTCTCTCGAAAACCGATTTGTTGCCATTAAAGTGCTCAAACCCGAATTTTTGAGTGATGAACGTTTTCGCCGCCGTTTTCTTAACGAATCCCGTGCGATAGCAATGCTGTCGCATGTTAACATCGTAGACGTTTACGATGTTAATTTCGAGGGCGATAATCAATATATCGTCATGGAATATATCGAAGGCAGAACTCTCAAGGAATATATGGAATTTACAGGTGCTATTCCCATCGGCGAAGTCTTCGGTTATATAAAACAAACGCTCAGAGCACTCCGTCACGCGCATGAAAGAGGCATCGTTCACAGAGATATAAAGCCCCAGAATATTATGCTTCTTGATGACGGAACGATAAAGGTGATGGACTTCGGTATCGCTCATGTTTCAAATTTTGAAACCATAACAATGACCGATACCGCTATAGGTTCCGTTCATTATATCTCTCCCGAGCAGGCAAAGGGCTTACAGGTGGATGATAAATCCGATATTTATTCCACCGGTGTTATGCTCTATGAAATGATGACCGGTGTTTTGCCTTTTACAGGTGAAACCCCCGTTTCCGTTGCTCTTAAACAAGTTCAGACAGAGCCGCAAAAGCCGTCTGAAGTCAATCCGAATGTTTCAAAGGGCATGGAGCAGATAATCCTCAAGGCTATGAAAAAAGATCCTGCGCAGCGTTATCAGCATGCGAAGGAAATGCTTGTGGATATCAAAATCCTTGAAGATAATAAGGATTGGGTATTTGACTATCCGGATGAGCCTGCCGCTGTAAAAGAGCCGATCGTTCCGGTTGAAGAGGTAAAAGCCTCTGAACCCGAAGCAAAGGTTGAGCCAGAAGCCGCTCCTCCGAAAAAGAAGAAAAAGAAGGTTACCGCTAAACAGAGGAAATGGCGCATTATCAGAAATAAGCTTCTTGCTGTAACAGCAGGTGTTTTTCTTGCTGTAGTACTTGTTATGTTTGGTCTCGGAGTAATGTTTACTGTCGTAAATCAGCTTAACGATGATCTTATCGAACTTCCGAATCTTGTCGGACAAGTTGCATCAGATGTTATGGCCGATCCCAGATATAATTCGTATTTTGAGTTTTCCGATGAATCAAGATATGATGATACTATTGGTGCGGGTCTTATTGTTGAACAGTCTCCCGAACCGGGAAAATTCAGCCGCGGAACAAAAGTCAAGCTTATTGTGAGTAACGGTAAACGTACTGTTACTGTGCCCGATGTTAAAGGCTGGGAAGAAGCTCAGGCAATTGTTAAACTTAAACAAAGCGATCTTCTTTATGAAATAATTCAGACTCAGAGTGACAG
>CAJGDF010000009.1 GCA_904502105.1 uncultured Clostridia bacterium | reverse complement strand
GTAAAAAATTCGGACACGGTACGCCATCAGATCCCCTACGCGATAGTTAAACGAAACGAAGGGCTTCAGCCAACAGAACGCTTTATTGATGCGACATCCGAAAACGGTGTAGGATTAGCGCTTTTGAACATGGGACTGCCTGCAAACAACTGCGAAAACGGAATTATGATGACAACTATCTTCCGTTCTGTTGCAATGGAATACAAGTGCGACAGCGACCTTTCGTATAACGTTGACAAATCGTATGCGGTGGATTTTGCAATAGTTCCTCACGGAAAAAACTGCGACTGCGAGCTTTTGGAAAACGCTTTGCAGTTCAACGCTCCGATAATTGAGGCGGCAGACGACGTTAGATCCGATTGGAAAGTTGAAAATGCATATATTTCCGCGATGAGAAAAGTGGATAACGATGTATTTTTACGTATCTACACAGGTCTTTGCGAGAAAAAAACAGCAAAGATAACCGTTCCGTCAGACTATGTTAAATATGCATACACAGACGGCTTGATGGAGTCTGAGGAATGGCATGAGCTTAACGGAGAGCTTTCAGTTGAAATCGAACCGTATAAGGTTAAAAATATCAGATTTTCAAAACATAATTAAAAGGATTTATTAATGGATATCATATTGATAGTTTTATCGGCATTGGCGGCAGTTGGAGCAACTGTTACGGCAATAATTTGTTTAACATCGCTTTCGGCGGTCAGAAAAGAAGTTGAAGAAGCAAAAAAAGAAGTTTCCGAAGCTAAAAAAGAGATCGCGGCAATAAAAACAGATGCGCTTTCGGCTGTTAATGACGGTATAAAAACAAACAACGAGGTTTTGCAATCATCTCTGCGCCTTTACGGTGAGCAGGTTTCGGCTCTTTCCGCAGGGCTTGACACGAGAATGGAAAGCCTTCGTAAAAACCAGGATGAACGTCTTGAAGCGGTCAGAGCGACCCTCGACAGAAACGTCCGTCAGATGCAGGAAGACAACCAGAAAAAGCTTGAAGAAATAAGAGTTACTGTTGACGAAAAGCTTCAGAAAACATTAAACGACCGTGTTACGGAGTCGTTCAAGCTTGTTGGCAATCAGCTTGAGCAGGTACATAAAAGCCTCGGCGAGATGCAGACGTTGGCATCGGGTGTCGGAGACCTTAAAAAAATACTGTCAAACGTTAAAACAAGAGGTGTATTCGGCGAAGTTCAGCTTTCGAGAATACTTGAACAGATACTCACGTCCGACCAGTACGTAACTAATTTTGCAACGAAGAAAAACAGCCGCGACGTTGTTGAATTTGCGGTAAAATTACCCGGCAAGAGCGAATACGACGAGCCTGTTTATCTGCCTCTCGATGCAAAATTCCCGCTTGACGTTTACAACGCACTTCTTGACGCATACGATTCGGGTGACCCTGCGCAGACAGAAGCCGCAGGCAAGATGCTCGAAGCGGCAATAAAGAAAAACGCAAAAGATATCCGCGACAAATATATCGATCCTCCGAACACGACCGATTTTGCGGTGATGTTCCTGCCTACCGAAGGACTTTATGCGGAGGTCGTCCGCAGAACGGGGCTTATAGAAATCCTTGCGGCAGAATATTCCGTAAACGTATGCGGTCCGTCAACGATATCCGCATTTCTGAACAGTCTGCAGATGGGTTTTCGCACCCTTGCAATCGAAAAAAGATCGCATGAGGTATGGAACATTCTCGGTGCGGTCAAAACGGAATTCGGTCATTTTGACAAGGTGCTGGCATCCGTTAAAAAGAAATTTACATCGGCAGACAACGAGCTTAACGATCTTATCGGCGTAAGAACGCGCGCAATGATGAGAAAGCTCAAAAATGTTGAAACAATGTCCGACGAATCGGCAAAATCCATTCTCGGCAGCGAATTTGAAGACAGCGAAGGCGATTTTGAATGATATATCTTGACAGCGCGGCAACAACAAAGGTCCTCCCCTGCGCGGCAAAGGCCGCATATGAGGCAATGACGGAGACTTATTCAAACCCGTCATCTCTGCATTCATTCGGTTATGAGGCAGAAAAAATAAAAGAAGAAGCGAGAAAGGCTGTTGCGGCTGCGGCAGGTGTTCTCCCCGAAGAGATTATTTTCACATCGGGCGGAACAGGCGCGGATAACCTTGCGATATTCGGTTATTTACAGAGTAAAAAGAGCGGAAGGATAATTACCTCTGCATTTGAACATCCTGCGGTGCTCGAATGTTTCAGAGCGTTGGCGACAAAGTTTGAGGTTGTTTATCTCAAGCCCGAAAACGGAATCATCACGCCGGATGTTCTGAAAAAAGCACTGACGCCCGACACTGTACTCGTGAGCATAATGCACGTAAATAACGAAACAGGCGCGATCAACCCGATAAAGGAGCTTTCGAAATTAACGAAAGATTATACCGATGCTGTTTTTCACACCGATGCGGTACAGGGCTTTTTAAAAGAAAAGGGTATATATTCTTTCTGCGACATGGCTTCGTTTTCGGCTCATAAAACAGGCGCACCGAAAGGCCTCGGAGCGTTATACGTTAAAAAAGGCGTGAGATTAAAGCCTGTTATCTTTGGCGGCGGTCAGGAAAAGGGTCTTTTTTGCGGAACGGAAAACGTACCTGCGATGGCAGGATGGACGGCGGCAATAAACGAGCTTTTGCCGACTGTTAATGCAAGAAACGAACGTATGGCGATGATAAAGCAAAGAGCTGTTGAAAAAATAACAGAGCTCGGAGGCGAGATAATATCGCCAGAAATATCCTCTCCGCATATTTTAACGGCGGCTTTTCCGGGATACGTCTCCGAGAATATCGTTCATTTTCTTGAAAAGAAAGAAATATACGTTTCAACAGGCTCGGCTTGCTCGTCAAAGAAAGCGAGTGCGACATTCACAGCATTGGGGCTTGAGAAATACTCTCAATCTGCATTAAGGCTGTCATTTTGCGATGACACAACAGAAGAAGACATAGATCTTTTTGCGGAAGCATTGAAAGAAGCCCTCGGCTCGTTACTGAAGAAAAAATAATAAAGAAATGGAAATAGATTATGAAAGAAGTAATTCTCCTCAAGCTCGGTGAAGTTGTTTTAAAAGGACTTAACCGAAGCAGATTTGAAAGTATACTTGTAAAAAACGTTAAACGTGCGATATGGCCGTACGGCAACCCTATTGTAAGCGATAAGCAGTCAACGATTTTTGTTGAAGTTGAGGGTGAAGATGCGGATTTTGAAGGTGCATACGAGGCTTGTAAAAAGATATTCGGCATTGTTTCCGTATGCCGCGCAATACAGTGCCCGCTCGATTTTGAGCAGGTAAAGCAGATGGCAGGCGACTATCTTGAAGCGAAGCTCATGAGAGCAAAAACATTCAAGGTAAACGCAAAAAGAGCAGACAAGGGTTATCCTCTCACCTCTCCGCAGATAATGGAGCAGCTCGGTGAGTATATTCTCGACAGATTTCCCCATCTTACCGTAAACGTAAAAGAGCCTGAGATCACGGTTTATGCAGAAGTACGCGAAGGCAGTGTTTACGTTCACGGCAACCCCGAAAAGGGTGCGGGCGGTCTTCCCGCAGGAACGGGCGGCCACGGTCTTCTGATGCTTTCGGGCGGTATTGACAGCCCTGTTGCAGGCTACGTTATGGCAAAAAGAGGCTTGAAGATCTCTGCTATACATTTTGAGTCTCCGCCATACACAAGCGACAGAGCAAAGGAAAAGGTTATAACTCTCGCGCAGAAGCTTTGCGTATACGCAGGTCAGATCGATCTTTACATCGTTCCGTTTACAGAGGTTCAGGAAGCGATAAAGGATCAGTGTAACGAAGACTGCTTCACGGTCATCATGAGACGTTATATGATAAAGATCGCGTGCGGTCTTGCCGAAAAGATCAATGCGGGTGCGCTTATAACAGGCGAAAGTCTCGGTCAGGTTGCATCACAGACGCTCGGTGCGATAAGATGCACAGATGCGGTGTCATCCTACCCCGTTTTCAGACCGTTTATCGGCACAGATAAGCAGGATATTATCAACATTGCAAGACAGATAGATACTTTTGAAACATCTTCGCTGCCGTTTGAAGACTGCTGCACGGTGTTCACTCCCCGTCATCCCAAAACAAACCCCTCTCTTGAAGTTATTGAAAAAGCCGAATCTCCGCTCGACGAGGCTGCACTCCTTGACGGAATACTTGATAAGATAGAAAAGGTAACTCTCTATGCTCCCTCAAGAAAAGATCGTACAAATACTGACGAATAAAGGCTTGAAGCTTGCAACGGCCGAATCCTGCACAGGCGGTCTCATAGCGAAACGTATAACGGATATACCCGGCTCATCGGCAATGTTTGATATGGGAATAGTTTCATATGCAAACGAAATAAAAAACCGCTTTTTAGGTGTTCCGAACGAGGTATTAAACACCGTTGGCGCGGTTTCGGAAGAGACGGCAAAAGCCATGGCAAGAGGTGTTTGCGAGGCGGCAAATGCCGATATAGGCACATCAACGACAGGCATCGCAGGTCCGGGAGGCGGAACTCCGGAAAAGCCCGTGGGGCTCGTTTATATGTCGATCTATTTTAAAGAAACCGACAGACAGATAACGAAAAAGCTCAACCTTTCGGGCACACGCGACGAGATCCGAAACCAAACGGCAGATATCGTGCTTGAAACACTGTTAAAAGAAATTGAATAATAAAAATGGAACAGAGGCGGATAAAACTGCTTCTGTTCCGTTATTTTATCTGTTTTTATGTTCGAGCCATTCGTCTCGCAATATTCCGTAATAAAGAATATCTGAAAAAGAGCCGTCATTGTTTCTTACATGGCTTCTCAGTCTGCCTTCAAAGACCATTTTATTTTTCATCATAACTCTTCCCGAAGCGACATTCTCCTCCCGGTATTCAGCACAGACCTTATATGCTCCGAGATGTTCAAAAGCAAAATCTATAACCGTGCCGACCGCTTCGGTCATAAGACCTTTGTTCCACCAACGGGAACCCATACAGTAGCCGAGCTCGACACGTTCATCCCTGTCAGTGACAGAATGAAGATTTACGCTGCCGATGACGGTATTTTCATCTTTAAGCTCAATGACCCATGTATAAAACTTAGGATTACTGTAAAGAGTGATAAGACCCGAAAGAAATTCCGTGGTTACCATGAGCGACTCATGGGGTTCCCAGGTGAGATATTTCGTTGTCAACGGGTCTGTTGCCCAGTTTTTGAACATTGCAGGGGCGTCGGAGATCTCGTATCTTCGTAAAATAAGTCTTTCACTTTCGAGGCAAACGGTACCTTTATGTTCCATTATAAAATAAGCTCCTTATATTCTCGCTGAGGCTTCATACCGAGCGACTCGTAAAACTTCATTGCGGATTCGTTAAACGACCAGACGTTGAGAGTGATGTTATAACATCCTTTTTCTCTTGCAAACATCTTCACTCTTTGAAAAAGCTTCGTACCGATCTTTTCGCCTCTGCAGTTTTCGTCAACGCAGAGATCGTCTATATAAAGCGTTTTTATGGGGTTAAGCACGGAATTTGTCATCGGACACTGAAGCATACAGAGCGCATAGCCCAGCACGTTGTCTTCGGATTCGGCAACAAATATCGGGCGAGTGCTGTCCGCAATAATAGCCTCAAGCTCGGTATCGTTATATTTTGTGACGTTATACTTAAAGATATCGGGACGTCCGTTTGCATGAACGGTAAGGACCTGAGAGAGAAGAGATAAAAGCTTTGGGATATCCCTCTTTTCAGCCAAACGGATATTAATATCTTTTTCTTTTTCCATTATTGATTCCTTCATTTCAGATTATTTTTTATGAAACGCAAGCTTCTGTTGAGTGTTTCGGAATCGACGCCGACGGGAAGATGGGCAGGCGCTTCGAGAGTGACCGTTCCGTCAAAACCGATGCTTTTCAATGATGAAAAGAAGTTATCCCAATCAACATTACCGTTAAGCGGCTGAGGGATCGGGTTAATTTTATCCCATTCGAGATAACCGCCCGCATAATCGTTGATGTGAATATGGCTCACGTTTTTCATAACGTGGCTTTTAAGCGTTTTTTCAAGCTCTCCGTGGAACTGCGCGGGGCGGCTGTCAATTGTAAAACAAATATCGGGATAACGTTCCGCAAGATTTTCAAGATGAATAAGCGGAGAAGAAACACAGCAGAAAATATTTTCAAACACCGGAACGACCCCATTATCAAGGCAGATATCGCGGACCTCACCTGCGCGGGAATAGATGAGATCGGTATATTTATCGCTGTCCTTTCTGCCCCAAAGATGAATTACCGCCTTTTTGGTGCCGAGGCGCTTGGCGGTGTTGAGATCGTTTAACAAAAGGCGAAGCCCGTGCGCATAATCTTCTTTATTTTCAGAACCGATATCGCCGCCGATCTCTTTATCGAAATGCATTACGGGGATATTAAGATCTGCACTGCGGTAGGATTCGATAACGGGCTCGGAATTATTGTAAAACTCGGGAAATATCATAAATTCAAAACCGTCGCAGTCGAACTCAGAATGATGTTCCGTTAAAAGAGCATGGTTTCTGCCGTTGACCCTTCCGACAAAAGCCCCGGTTGAGAGAAGAAATTGCATTGTGTTCACCTTTCAAATGTAAAATAAGCAAAATGATACAGAGATCAAGCCCCGTATCATTTTCAGGATATAAAATTATGTTTTATTATTGCTCGGTGCTTGAATATTGGTTGATATTCTATCACTTTTTTTCGCTTTTGTCAAGTACATCAGCAAAATATTTTTGATATCATCAAACCATACTATAAGCACGTAGAGAAGAACGCATACCGCTATTTTAACAAACACGGGAACCGCGGCTCCCGATATTTCGAAAAAAGTAAAAGGAACGAGAACTGCGGCAAGCGAAGACAGAAGCGGAAAAAAAATCACCTCGGACACGGAAACACATATTTTTGACAGCTTGAGAAAGCGGTTTATTGAGAGAGTGCCGTTAAGGACGGTGCTTATGTACGTTACAAGAAGATAGCCGTCAAAGCCCATTTTCGGGAGAAGAAAAATGACTAAAAGCACACGTACCGCAGAATCCGCAATATTTATCTTCATTGAATCGACCTGACCGTTAATGCCTTTGAGCAGCGAATCCACGACACTGTCGAGATACATAAGAGGAATAAGCGGAGAAAGCAGGCGGATATAAACAGAGGCTTCGTTTGACGAATAAAGAGCCTGCCCCAAAGGTTCGGCATAAAAAAGAAAAACGCACATAACAAAAAGCGAAAAGACGAGCGTTGCTTTAACAGAGCTGACAGCGACCGACTCGATCTTACGCTTGTCGCCTTTTTCATATGCCTCAGCCATTTCGGGAACGATCAGCCTTGAAAACGAGCCGATAAGAGTTGCAGGAAAATAAATTACGGGCATGACCATGCCTTTGAACATACCGAGCGCCGACAATGTTTGAGATTCACTCATACCGAACTTACGAAAGCCGACGGGGACCATAAGGCTTTCAAACATCGTAAGCCCCGAACGAGCATACGCGCTGAATGCGGACGGGAGAGAGATAGAAAGCAATTTTTTCGTTATTTTCGGTTCAGAAGAAGATGCAGTGGGTAAGCCGCGTTTTTCGGAGATATAAAGAAACAGCGCAACTATGCATGACACCGTTTCCCCTACCGCAGAGCCTGCAACGAGACAAACAACGCCGTTGACGATGTTATCGCCGAGATGTTCAGCAAAAAAGAAGGTTACAAGAGAATACATAACGATGATCTTCGTTACATCCTCTGTAATTTGAACAATAATAGATTTTGAGATCTTGCGAAGAGCCGTAAATGCTCCGTGAAGCCCCGAAGCTATTGAAAGACACGGAAGGCCGAAGCAGATAATTCGGAGAGGAACGAGCGCTGCGGTGTCCTTTATCCAATAAACGCTTATGGGCTCGGCGAAAAGCCACAGCAAAGAGCATGAAAACGATCCGAAAAGCGCAGAATAAACAAAACATCGGCGCATGATGTTTTTAACAGAACCTGCATTATTTTTAGCCAAAGCCTCTGTAACAAGGCGTGTGGAGGCAAGATTTACGGACGATACTGCAAGCGTACAGGCAGGGAGATATACGGAATAGACAAGAGAATAAAGCCCCATGCCCTCAGCCCCGACCTTATTTGACATCCATACACGAAAAACCGTTGACATAAGGCTCAGAAGAACAGACGAGATCGTGTAGACAAGCAGATCTTTTGCAAACTTGGAGCGTAAAATATTTTTTATATAAATCACCACATATCAGATCATATTACTGAAAATATATGCGGCAAAACAATTTATATACAAAAAGACTCACTTAAAAAAGTGAGTCTTCGTAAATCAATCAAATGCTTTTGCAACAACTTCGTCGGGAAGTTTTTTCGTAAACAAGCTTACAACGGGAACGGAAACAAACGATGTTGCCATAGCGACAACGCCGGTAAGAGCTACGTTAAATGTAAAAGCAGGAACAACGAGCGAGAGAATAAAGCTTACAGCGAAAACAACTGTACCGGAAAGAATACCGCACCATGCGCCGACACGGGTCGTTTTTTTAGAGTAAAGACCCCAGAAGTACGGACCGAGGAAGCATCCTGAAACGACGCCCCAGGAAAACGACATTATGGTAACGATAATTGAGAAATCAAAAAGGGCAAAAACGAGAGAGAGTCCGATAAACGCGAAACAAAGAATTCGGGTAACGAGCATCTGCTTTATACCGTCGATCTCTTTTTCTTTTCTGAAAACACCTGCGAGGTCAACGGTGATAGCGGTGGATGATGTTAAAACAATCGAAGTGAGCGTTGACATTGAAGCAGAAAGAACGCAAAGGAGAATGATGCTCAAGAGAATATTACCGAATACAGAGCTTGAGAACGCTGCATTGAGCATTGAGGGAACAACACTGTCGTAGCCGCCTGCAAGATCGGGTGCCCCTGCTTCATTTGCAGGGATGAAGAATCTGCCGAGAGAGCCTGCGAAATATGCACCGCAGCCGATGATAAGGCAGAAAAGTGTTGAAATAACAGCGCCTTTTTTAACTTCATGCTCATCCTTGATGGCGTAATATTTATGAACCATCTGAGGAAGGCCCCACGTGCCGAAGCTTGTGAGGAGGACGTTTGATAAAAGGAACGACCAATTGTCGCCGCCAAAAATATCGGTAAGAGTCGGGTCGATATCTCCGAGAGCCTTGACAGCATTTGAAATGCCGCCGACGTTGGGATTATTAACAAGGGCAATACACATAATGATAACGCCGCCGATCATAACAATGCCCTGGATAAGATTGCTCATAGCGGATGCGATGTAGCCGCCGAGAACGAGGTAAACAGCCGCAAGAACCGCAACGATACGCATGCATACTGTTGTGGGAGACATGCCGAGAATATCGTTGGGGAAAATGGAGCCGAAAAGTGAACCGAGGCCTTTGTAGACCGTTGCCGCATACGGAACAAGGAAGATAAAGATGATTATAGCGGCGTAGATCTTCATACCCTTTGAGTTGTATCTTGAGCAAAAGAACTCGGGCATCGTACGTGAATCGAGCTTTCTTGTCATCTTTCTTGTTTTATTTGCAAGGAAGATCCATGCGAGCATCGCACCTAAGAGCGCGTTGCCGATACCGATCCATAAAGCGCCGAGACCGACGTCCCAACCGTGTTTACCTGCATAGCCGATAAAAATAACTGCTGAGAAATACGTTGTGCCATAAGAAAAAGCGGACAACCAAGCACCGATCTTACGTCCGCCCAACAAAAAACCGTCCAAGGTTGCAGACTTCCTGGACGAGAATACACCGATTACTACCAAAGTAGCCGCAAAAATAACAAGTGCGGCAACAGCAATAATTTGAGTCATTAAATTTTCCTGCCTTTCCTGCATTTACTACAAATAAAATAGAATAAAATTAAAACTGTTTCGCTCGACGTTGATCTCCCAAAGACCCCGCTTCGAGACCCAAAATAGTTTTATAATAATATATTATACCACAGTTACCGATAAATGTAAACAGACATAATAAACAAATATTCGCATTTGGCATTTGCGAATATTATACAAAAAGGCGAATAAACTGTAATATAACATATGAAAGCGAGAACGAATATGTCACGTCTGAAAGAACTGATGAAAAACAACTGGGTATTTCTTTCTATTTTTTGTGTTGCGGCATCGCTGCTTATTCACGGTGTTTTAACATCCTATCGGATCTCCGCGCCCGCATCAAGCCAAACGGTAGATTGGGGACTTTCATTCGGAGCGAAGAACACGCCGCCGCGAGGGAACGTTTCAGCAGAAGAATTAAAGAAAAACAATGCATACTTTATCGGAAACACGGAAGAAAAGACAATTTATCTTACATTTGATGCAGGATATGAAAACGGACAGACAGAAAAGATATTGGACACGTTAAAAAAGCATAATATCAAAGCGACATTTTTTCTTGTTTCGCATTATATAAAAAGTTGTCCGGAGCTTGTTAAACGAATGGTTGAAGAAGGGCATATCGTTGCAAATCATACTGCCACACACCCCGATATGAGTAAAATTTCAACAATCGAAAGCTTTACGGAAGAAATAAAAGGGCTCGAACGCATATTTGAGGAGCTGACAGGGAAAGAGATGCCGAAGTTTTACCGACCGCCGCAGGGTAAATTCAGCGAAGTTAACCTTGAATTTGCAAACCGGTTAGGCTATACGACGATTTTTTGGTCGCTTGCATATGCGGATTGGGACACATCTAATCAGCCGTCAAGGGAATATGCGCTTGAAAAATTAAATTCGAGGATACATAACGGTGCGATCGTGCTTTTACATTCGACATCTCAGACAAATGCGGAAATTCTTGACGAGCTTCTGACTGATTGGAAAGAGCAAGGGTACGTTTTCGGCACGCTCTATGAATTTACGGAGAGTAAAAGCTAATTATTTTCGCAAATATCGCAAAGGGCCGAAGCTGTTTCTGAAAAGAAATTCTCGGATCTTGACAGGTCGCCGAGAGAAATAACACCGACCACCTTATTCTTTTCGGTCACGGGTAATCTTCGGACTTTAGCTCTCGACATAAGGCGCGAAGCCTCTATGGGAGAATGATCGGGTGACAGAGTGACGATATCTCTGCTCATGATGTCCGAAGCATGAAGTGAATTGATATCAGGATTTTCTGCGATTGCGCGGATAACGATATCCCTGTCAGTTATTATGCCCGAAAGATTTCCCTCTGAGTTATTTACGGGGATAAAGCCGGTATTATTATGCTTCATATAAGAGGCAACCGCTTTGAGCGTGTCATATTCCGATGCGCAGCAAACATTTTTAGTCATAATTTCGCGTATTTTCATAAAAAGACCTCCGTTTCGGGATTAATTTACCCTGAAACAGAGGTCTTATTCTATAAATTATTTTCAATATTCACTAACCGTTACAACGATGGTGCATATGCCCTTTTCGCCTTTTGTCAGATCGGAGTATATGTTAAAATTGCACATATAGCCGCTGCCGGAAGCTGGAACGGAAAGAAGATTATATGCGATGCCGAAATCTTTTTCGATTGCAGAAGGAAAACGTTCGGAATATAAATCAACAAGTGTTTGGTATTCTGCGCCTGAGTTAAAAACTATCTCGTAGGAAAAATAAGAATCTGAACCTTTGTTTGTTACAGAAACGATCTCTTCGGTAAAGAAAAGAGGGCAGTGTTCGAGCGGAAAGTTTTCGGGAAGCTTTGAAAGTTCGGAAGCGGGGATAACAGAAGCATCATTTTCAGAAGAGCAGCCCGAAAGGGAAAGACCGAATGTTAATAATAAAATAAAAAAAGGAATTAAAAGTATTTTTTTCATCGTAACACCTTTAAATAATCAATCAAATCTCAAAAGCATTTTCTATCATAATACATTTGACTGTTTAATATCGAAAATGTTCCGTGAATTACGTGTAAAACATTAAAAAAACGGGGAGGATACGGAAAACCATATCCTCCCTGTGGTTATTCAAATATTAATCTGAATCAAATATCCGTCAGGATTATTCTACTTCGGGTGCAGAAGCGAGAATGAGGTCAGAGGGGATGGTAATAGCTGCGAGATAAGCATCCCAATATTCGATATTGGTTTCGATTCTCTTAGCGGTGTTACCAGCGCCTACAGCTGCTTTAGCTTCTTCGCAAAGTTCTTCAACGGATTTGTTAGCATCGAGAGCTACAGATACATAAAGATCAGAGTCAACTTCGAGTCTGCCGCAACCAACGGTCCAGTACTGAGTATCAGCAGTGGGTTCGGTGGTGCCGTTTACACGGCTGAGCATATCAGCTTCGCTGTTGTAGAAGGTTACATACTGTTTTCTCTTGGGAGATACAACGTAGTTGAAACCGTTACCTTCAACGATCATAAGGTTCTGTTTTTCATCATAAGTAAGGGTGCCGTATACTTTACCAGCAAGGTAGAAGGAACCGTCTTTAGTGAAGGTGATTCTTCTTGCAACGGTGCTGTAGTCAGCGAAGTAGTCCATAACTTCAGCAGCAGTGCCGTTGGGGTAAGTAAGGGTAGAAACGATACCGTAGGGATACCAAGTGGTAGCAGCATCGGTGTCAGCATAGTGGAAGCCTTTTTCGATAGCTACGATCTTGTAATCCTGGAATACGAGGGGAGAACCTGCGCCGATAACAGAAAGGGTGCAGTTAAGAGTCATGTTAGTGGTGTCATCATCTTCTTTAAGCTGCTGAGAAAGGATCTCAGTAAGGTTAAATGCGAAGTGACCGGTAGCATCGGTGTCGTTCTGAGCGAGGATGGAGTAAGTGGGCTTCTGAGAAGCGCCGGTAACTTTCCATTTAACACCGGAGCTGGAAACGATATCAACAACAGCAACGAGGTCAACGCTGAAGTCAACTTCAACTTTGGATCTCATGGTAATGTTCTGAGTGGAGGTTTCGTCGCCGTCGGGAATGATAGCAGAAACTTTAGTACCGTCGATATCGCAAGTCATTTTCTTAACGGTATAACGGGTGTTAACATCTTCAGCTTCCTGATCGTAAACAGGAACGAATACGTCAGTGCCGCCAACGCCGTTAGCAGCATTGCTTTCAACGATGAAGATAAGGTCGTTGAGGGATTTGGTTACAGCTGCAGAGTCGTCGAGAAGACCGAGGTTAAGAGGGAGTCTGTTGTAGTTACCAGCATTACCGCCCTGGTATTCGTCGGGGTTGATAACAAGTCTGCATGTGTTGGAAGAGCTGTCGGGAAGTCTGAGCCAGCGCTGCTGAGCTTCGGAGCTATCCTTAAGATCGTTACTCTTTATGCCGTTATTCTTGACACCGCCAGCGTCTCCGCCACAACCGGCAAGAAGGCTCATCGCAAGAATGAGGACCAGCATAATCGAAATGAATTTTTTCATACCATATTCATCCTTTCTAATTTTAATATGCTAATTCTTCTTTGTCAAGAAAGATTACATATTCTTTAATAAAACTGATTTGGTATACTTACATTCTACTATATAGACACAAATTTGTCAAGAGTTTTTTGTTAGTCAAAATAACCAAATTTTCTCTTTACAGAAGAACGTATTTTGTAATGTGCCTGATTTTGCGACAAAAAAGGCATTAGTCGAGGTTTGCGTCGCCGGAAAGAGCGCGTTCAAGCCAAATATCTGCAATAACCATTGCCTGATACAGACCTGTTTTGTCTGCGCGTTTAACAATACGGTCAACGGCTTTTACTTCGGGGTCCGTCAACTGAAGTTGGACCGAGACTTTGCGAGAGAGACCAAAGCCGCCGAGATCCTCCGTGGAAAGGATCTGAAGCATGGTTACGTATTTATCACCGGGGTTTCCGTAATAGATCATGTTGCCCATGCGAACGAGAGGTTTTCCCTTGAAAGTCAGAAATTCTGTTTTTTTACCTGCCATAACAGTTCCCCTTTCTTGAAATACAATTATTATAACATAATAAAAAAATATTGTCAAGGTTTATTGCAAATATTCCCTTGACTTTTTAATCATATTTTGCTACAATATATAATAGGTATGTAGGCTTGTTCAGATAAGAAAACAAGCCTGAAAGATCAGAACTTTCTTGAAACGGAACGCCAGCCGTTTTTGGCAAATTTACGAACGCATCGCATTCTGTCCTCATCGCACAGGATCATTGCGGAAGCACCGACGACGGCACCTGCGACCATACCGACGGCGAGCCCTTTTCCGAAGGAAGAACGGTTTTTGTAAAACAGCATTAAATCAACTCCTTTGCGGGTTATTATTATCAGAAAAAAAATTTTCATTCAATACAACGGAGGAAATCATGAACAATTATCAGATCGCAAAAGAAAAATATGCGGCAATCGGCGTTGATACCGATGCAGCGATAGCAAAGCTCAAGGATATTAAGATCTCTCTTCATTGCTGGCAGGGTGATGACGTTGGCGGATACGAAACAGTAGGAAGCTCTCTTTCCGGCGGCGGTATTCAGACAACAGGCAACTATCCCGGCAAAGCAAGAAATATTGCTGAGCTCCAGATGGATATAGAAAAAGCGTTCTCTCTCATTCCTCAGAAGCACAAGCTCAACCTTCACGCAATGTACCTTGACAACGGCGGCAAATTTGTTGACAGAAACGAAATTGAGCCCGCTCATTTTGCAGGCTGGGTAGACTTTGCAAAGAAGAACGGTCTCGGTCTCGACTTCAACCCCTCTTATTTCAGCCATAAATATGCTGCTGACGGCTGGACGATTTCTTCACCCGACAGCTTCATCCGTGAATTCTGGATCGAACACGGTATCCGTTCCAGAAAGATCGCAGAATATTTCGGTAAAGAGCTCGGTCAGAGATGTAACACCAACTTCTGGATGTGCGACGGCTGCAAGGAAGCACCCATCGACAGAATGGCACCCAGAGCAAGAATGGCAGAATCTCTCGACAAGATCTTCTCCGTTCCCGTTGATGCAAAATACAACAAAGACTCTGTTGAAAGCAAGCTTTTCGGTATCGGCAGCGAAAGCTACGTTGTTGGTTCTCACGAATTCTTCATGGGTTACGCAGGCAAGCATCCCGAAGTTATGGTAACTCTCGACACAGGTCATTTCCATCCGACCGAAGTTATCTCCAACAAGATCTCTGCAATGGCTCTTTTCAGCGACGAGCTTCTTCTTCACGTATCCCGTCCTGTACGTTGGGACAGTGACCACGTTGTTATTTTTGACGATGAGCTTCGCGCGACCGCACAGGAGATCGTAAGAAACGACCTTCTCGGCAGAGTTAACATCGCACTTGACTATTTTGATGCAAGCATCAACAGAATTGCTGCATGGGTTCTCGGTATCAGAAGCACACAGAAGGCGCTTCTCGCAGCTCTTCTCGAACCGACCGCAGCTCTCAAGAAGGCTGAACTTGAAGGCGACACCACCGCACGTCTCGTTCTTACCGAAGAATACAAATACTATCCGCTCGGCGACGTTTGGGCAGAATTCTGCGAACAGTCCGGTGTATGTGCAGGCGAAGAATGGTTGGGCGAAGTTAAAAAATACGAAAAAGACGTTCTCTCCGCAAGATAATATATATTGATAAGGAACAAACATGGATAAGATTCAGATGAAAACGCCGCTCGTCGAAATGGACGGCGACGAGATGACCAGAATTATCTGGCAGAAAACAAAAGACGAGCTTCTCTGTCCTTACATAGATCTCAAGACCGAATATTACGATCTCGGTCTTGAAAACAGAGACAAAACCAATGACCAGGTAACTGTCGACTCTGCGAATGCGACTAAAAAATACGGTGTTGCCGTTAAATGCGCAACGATCACTCCGAACGCGGCAAGAGTTGAAGAATACAAGCTCAAAAAGATGTGGAAGAGCCCGAACGGCACTATCAGAGCAATTCTTGACGGTACCGTATTCCGCGCGCCCATTCTTGTTAACGGAATCAACCCCTATATTCCCACATGGAAAAAGCCGATTACCATTGCACGTCATGCATACGGCGATATTTACGCCGCTGTTGAAAGCAAGGTTGAGGCAGGCTCAAAGGCAGAGATCGTTATAACAGACAAGAACGGCGAAACAAAGAGCATCACTGTTAAAGAATTTGACGGTGACGGCATCGTTATGGG